>JAQSXQ010000565.1 GCA_029256565.1 Mycobacterium sp. | reverse complement strand
CCGAACCGGGTGGCGGCGTCGGCCGTGGTGAACGGTCCGCGGGTGCGGGCATAGCGGCCCAGCAGTTCGCCAAGTGGGTCGGCGACCGATTCGGTGAAACTCGCGGGCACCCCGACGGGTACGGCGATGCCGACGCCGTCGCGCAGCAGCCCGACGTCCTCGATGGCGACCCACCACGTCTGTCCTGCGAACGACACCGTGAGTGCGCGGCGCGCCGTGCGCAGCCCCTCGAGCCAACCCCCGACGTCGTCGGTCGTGGACCGTGCCACGATCTCGGCCTCGGTCAGCGGGCCGAGGAGGCGCAGCAGGTCGGCGACGGCTTCGGCGTCGCGCGCCGCGCGGTCCTCGGTCAGGTGCTGCAGCTGTTTGATCGTCGACTCGATGACCGCGGGTTCGAGCAGTTCGCGCAGTTCGACGCGACCCAGCAGCTCGGCCAGCAGCACGCTGTCGAGTGACAGTGCGGCAGCGCGGCGTTCGGCCAGCGGGCTGTCGCCCTCGTACATGAAGGCCCCGACGTAGCCGAACAGCAGCGAGGCCGCGAACGGCGACGGGGTGGAGGTCTCGACCTCGAGGATCCGGATCTGGCGCGAGCTGATCCGGTTCATCAGGTCGATCAGCGTCGGGACGTCGTACACGTCCTGCAGGCACTCGCGGACGGTCTCGAGCACGATCGGGAAGTCGGGGTACTTGCGGGCCACGTCGAGCAGCTGGGCGGCGCGCTGGCGCTGGTGCCACAGCGGTGACCGCTTGCCGGGATGGCGGCGCGGCAGCAGCAGTGCCCGCGCGGCGCACTCGCGGAACCGGGAGGCGAACAGCGCCGAACCACCGACCTCCATGGTGACGATGGGTTCGATCTCGTCGGCGTCGAAGACGAACAGCTCGGCGCCGGGCGCGGTGTCCTCGGTGTCGGGCAGCCGCACGATGATGCCGTCGTCGGAAGCGGTGGGCTTCTCGTCGATCCCGTAGCGCTCCCGTAGCCGGCGCCCGACGGCCAGGGCGAGTGGACCGTGCACGCGTAAGCCATAGGGGGAGTGCAGGATCACCCGCCAGTCGCCGAGTTCGTCGCGGAACCGTTCGACGAGGAACGTGGTGTCGGTCGGCACCGTCCCGGTGGCGTCGCGCTGCTCGGTGAGCAGCTGGTACAGGTTGTCGGTGGCGAAGTCGTTGAAACCCATGGTCTGACAACGCTCGTCGAACTTCGGACGCTTGAGGCCGGCGAGCTGGCCGGTGAACGCACCGATGGCGGCGCCCAGTTCGGCGGGCCTGCCGACGCCGTCGCCGCGCCAGTAGGGCAGCCGTGCAGGCTGGCCAGGAGCCGGGATGACGAGTACGCGGTCGTGGGTGATCTCGGTGATGCGCCAGCTGGTCGCACCGAGGGAGATGACGTCGCCGGGCCGCGATTCGTAGACCATCTCCTCGTCGAGTTCGCCGACGCGCGAAGGCTTCTCGGTGTCTGCGTTGGTCGCCAGGTAGACGGTGAACAGACCCCGGTCGGGGATGGCGCCGCCCGAGGTGACCGCGAGGCGTTGCGCCCCTGGCCGCGCGGTCAGCGTTCCCGCGTCGCGGTCGTAGACGAGGCGCGGCCGCAGCTCGGCGAACTCGGTCGACGGGTACTTGCCGCTCAGCAGGTCGAGCGTGGCCTCGAAGGCGCTGCGCGGCAATGTCGCGAACGGTGCGCTGCGGCGGACGACCTCGAACCACCGGTCGGCGTCGATCGGCTCCAGCGACGCGGCGGCGATGGTGTGCTGGGCGAGGATGTCGAGGGGGTTGGCGGGCACCCGCATGGTCTCGATCTCGCCGGTGAGCATGCGCTGCACCGTGACCGCACAGTCGATCAGATCGGTGCGGTGCTTGGGGAACAGCACGCCGCGGGACACCTCGCCGACCTGGTGGCCCGCGCGTCCCACGCGCTGCAGGCCGCTGGCCACCGACGGTGGTGCCTCGACCTGGATGACGAGATCGACCGAGCCCATGTCGATTCCGAGTTCCAGGCTCGACGTGGCGACGACGGCGCGCAGCCGGCCCGACTTGAGATCGTCCTCGACGATCGCGCGCTGCTCCTTGCTGACCGACCCGTGGTGGGCCTTGGCCAGCAGTGGCTCGGCACCCGAGGCCTGGCCGCTGGCCATCACGTGGGCAGGCGCGCCGCCGGCGACCTTCGGGTTCTTCTCCTCGGAGAGTTCGGTGCCGGTGCGTTCGGCGTAGATCTCGTTGATGCGCGACGTCAGCCGCTCGGCGAGCCGGCGGGAGTTGGTGAACACGATCGAGCTGCGGTGCGACTCGATGAGGTCGACGATGCGCTCCTCGACGTCCGGCCAGATCGTGTTGTTCTCGAGGTTCGCCATGTCGGGCACCGGCACCTGGACGGCGAGGTCCCAGGACTTGCCGGAGGCCGGGGCGACGATGGACGTCGGTGCGGCCCCCGACAGGAAGCGCGCGACGTCCTCGGGTGGGCGGACGGTGGCGGACAGCCCGATGCGCTGGGCGGGCCTATCGAGCAGCTGGTCGAGCCGTTCGAGCGACAGGGCGAGGTGCGCTCCGCGCTTGGTGCCTGCCACGGCGTGCACCTCGTCGACGATCACGGTGGTGACGTCGGTCAGGGACTCCCTGGCCGCGGAGGTCAGCATGAGGAACAGCGATTCGGGCGTCGTGATCAGGATGTCGGGCGGCTTGTTGATCAGCTCGCGGCGGCGGGCCGGGGACGTGTCGCCGGAGCGGACGCCGACGGAGATGTTCGGCACGGGTGAGCCGAGCCGCTCGGCGACGCGGGTGATGCCGATCAGCGGTGTCGACAGGTTGCGCTCGACGTCGACGGCGAGCGCCTTGAGCGGCGAGACGTACAGGACCCGGGTGCCCGGCTTGGGTTCACCGGCGGGAGTCGGCTCCGCCGAGGCGAGCCGGTCGATCGCCCACAGGAACGCGGCCAACGTCTTGCCCGACCCCGTCGGGGC
>JAQSXQ010000564.1 GCA_029256565.1 Mycobacterium sp. | reverse complement strand
CTTCGCGGTCGGCGGTCGATACGGGGCAATGGTACGGAGGTTCCCCGGGCGATCATGGCCGGGTTACCAGAAAGCCAACGGACGACGTCGTCTCAGTCGTCGGTCTGGGCGCTGCCGCCGGCCTTGCGGGCGGCCTCGGCGGCGGCGCTGCCGGGGCGTTTTCGCTCCACCCAGCCCTCGATGTTGCGTTGCGGGCCTGCGGAGACGGCGAGTGCTCCCGGCGGGACGTCGGTGCGGATGACGGTGCCCGCCCCGGTGTACGCGCCGTCGCCGATCGTCACCGGCGCGACGAACATGGTGTCCGATCCGGTGCGCACGTGGGAGCCAATGGTGGTGCGCCGCTTCGTTTCTCCGTCGTAGTTGACGAACACGCTCGACGCGCCGATGTTCGAATGCTCGCCGATGTCGGCATCGCCGACGTACGTCAGGTGCGGCACCTTGGTACATGCGCCGATGACGGCGTTCTTCGTCTCGACGAACGCGCCGAGCTTGCCGTCGGCCCCCAGGTCCGTGCCGGGCCGCAGGTAGGTGAACGGGCCGACGACGGCGCCGGGACCGATCGCCGACGAGGTGCCGTGGGTGCGAATCACCGACGCGCCGTCGCCGACCGAGACGTCGGTCAGGGTGGTGTCGGGCCCGATCTCGCACTGCGCGCCGACGGTGGTGGTGCCGAGCAGTTGGGTGCCGGGGCGCACCACGGTGTCCTGGCCGATCGTGACGTCGACGTCCACCCACGTGGTCGCGGGGTCGATCACCGTGACGCCTGCGCGCTGGTGGCGCGCGACGATGCGGCGGTTCAGTTCGGCGGCCAGGTCGGCGAGTTGGACGCGGTCGTTGACGCCTGCGACCAGCGCGCTGTCGTCGAGGTGACGGGCACGGACGACGTGGCCGCTCTGCCGCACGATCGAGATGGCGTCGGTGATGTACAGCTCGCCCTGGGCGTTGTCGCTGCGGAGCTGGCTCAGCGCGGAGCGCAACGCGGCGATGTCGAAGGCGTAGACGCCGGCGTTGACCTCGCGGATCTCGCGTTGCTTCTCGGTGGCGTCGGCCTGCTCGACGATCCCGATGACCTCGCGGTCCTGCGTGCGCAGGATGCGGCCGTAACCGGTCGGGTCCGGGACCGTGGTGGTCAGCACGGTGGCGGCGGCCGACTCGGCGCCGTGCGCGTCGATCAGGTCGGCGAGGGTATCGGCGTCCAGCAGGGGGACGTCACCGGCAGTGACGACCACGGTGCCGGCGAAGTCGTCGGGTAGCGCGGCCAGCCCGCACCCCACGGCGTGGCCGGTGCCGTGCTGCTCCTCCTGCACGGCGATCTCCACGTTGCGACCCAGTTCCTCGGCCAGCGCGGTGACCGCCGCCGACACGGGCTCGCGGTCGCTGCCCACCACGACGACGAGGTGCCGTGGCTCGACCGAGGCGATTGCGTGCAGGGCGTGGGAGATCATGCTGCGGCCCGCCAGCGTGTGCAGGACCTTGGGAGTGGTCGAGCGCATCCGGGTGCCCGCCCCGGCTGCCAGGACGATGACCGCGGCCTCGCCTCGTGTCGTCATGTTGACCTTCTTTTCACGCGAGCGTGCGCAGAGTGTGGGATTTTGGCGGCGTGTCGGCCGCAGACGCGCACGCTCGGCGGGGGGCTTGCAGTGCTGCTCACTGCTCCGTCGCCAGGACTCGAACCTGAACTATCTGTACCAAAAACAGAGGTGCTGCCGATTACACTACGACGGACTGTCGGTGAGACTCTAGTCGACCACATAGGGTAATCGGCGTGGCCGCACCGGAGAAGGAACCCCGCGCACCCCGTGCCCGGATGACCGGTAGCGAGCGACGCCAACAGCTCATCGAGATCGCGAAGTCGCTGTTCGCCGAACGCGGTTACGACGGCACGTCGATCGAGGAAATCGCTCAGCGCGCGCACGTCTCCAAGCCCGTCGTCTACGAACACTTCGGTGGCAAGGAAGGCCTCTACGCCGTCGTCGTCGACCGCGAGATGTCCGCTCTGCTCGACGGGATCACGTCGTCACTGAGCAACAACCGCTCCCGGGTCCGCCTCGAACGCGTCGCGTTGGCGCTACTCACCTACGTCGAGGAACGCACCGACGGATTCCGCATCCTGATCCGGGACTCCCCGGCCGCCATCACGTCGGGCACCTACTCGACGCTCCTCAACGACGCGGTCAACCAGGTGTCGTCGATCCTGGCCGGCGACTTCTCCCGCCGCGGTCTCGACCCCGAACTGGCGCCGCTGTACGCCCAGGCCCTCGTCGGGTCGGTGTCGATGACGGCGCAGTGGTGGCTCGACACCCGCGAGCCGAAGAAGGAGGTCGTGGCCGCCCACCTGGTGAACCTCATGTGGAACGGTCTGACCCACCTCGAGCCGGACCCGATGCTGCACGAGCAGTAGCTCGACGCTCGTCACGTCAGTCACATCAGTCACTGCGCGCGGCGGCCCGATCGACTGCTCGATGTTCCGCCTGACGAGCGAATCAATCGTCTGACGGCCGTCTCCGGGCGCCGATTCGCTGACCAGATGGGACATTCGCAAGTCCGGTGGCGCGCTTCGTCCAGTGACACCTGTGACGGCTGTGACGAACCTCCCCGGTGCCTGCACCGGCCGGCCGTCACCCGGTCCGTCACCTGGTCGATGGACGTCGGAGCGCTCCCTACAATGGAGGAACCATGAATGCACCGGGGTATGACCATGTCCAGACCCCGATCGCCGGGCTCGTCTCGCTTGCGCTGACCGACCCGGGGCTGCGCGACGTCACGCAACGCGCTGCGGCCGGCGCCACCGAGGGCGCGCTCGTCGGGCCCGCTGCCGCACGGCTGTTCGTCGCTGCCGCGCTCGCCGAGGCGGGGCCCCTGCTGGCGGTGACCGCGACCGGTCGGGAGGCCGACGAACTCGCCAACGAGCTGCGTGCCGTCCTCGGGGACGCCGTCGCGATGTTCCCGTCGTGGGAGACG
>JAQSXQ010000563.1 GCA_029256565.1 Mycobacterium sp. | reverse complement strand
ACGCGCCCCGTCACGTCGGCCACCTCGAACCCCGCGGGCAGCGCGGTGCGCGTCCGGCCCACCTTCGCGGGGTCGATCACCGAATTGACCGCCGAAGGCGCCGCGGCTGCCCCGGAAGTGGACGGAGGCGGTGCCGGCTCGGATTCGCCGCAGGCCGCGCACAGCGTCAGCACCAGGGCGACCGCGAAGATGCGCACGCCGCCTTGATACCACGGCCGCGCCGTCATTCCCGAGCGCTTTGGCACCTCCGTCCGTAGGCTCATGCTGCTTTCCCACGACAGGAGATCCTTGAGAATGAACACGCCCACGAAGGCCGCAGGCACCGTCGTCGCCGCTGTCGCGTTGGCCCTGGCCCTCGCCGGGTGCGGGTCCGACTCCGAGACGCAGGCGACGTCCTCCTCGTCGGAGAGCAGCAGTGCGTCGAGCAGCAGTTCCGCGAGCAGCGCGCCAGAGACCAGTGCGGCGCCCGCGGGCAAGCGCGAGACGATCGCCGACTACATCAAGGCGAACGGCATCACCGAGACGCCGGTCAAGAGGGGCCAGCCGGGTGCGCCAACGGTCGACCTGCCCGTGCCGGCCGGTTGGCAGGATGCGGGGCCCAAGACTCCGCAATTCGCCTACTCGGCAATGGTGTTCACCGGTGATCCGGCGATGGCGGCCGATCCGCCAACGATCGTGGCGCTCATGTCCAAGCTGACCGGAGACGTCGACCCGGCGAAGATCGGCGAGTACGCCCCTGGCGAGCTGCAGAACCTCCCCGGCTTCGAGGGCGGCGACGCCCAGAAGGACGAGCTGGGCGGTTTCGAGGCCTACCAGGTGGGCGGTAGCTACCTTCGTGACGGCGTGAAGCGGATGATCGCCCAGAAGACGGTCATCATCCCGAAGGGCCCCGACCTGTTCGTGCTGCAGGTCAACGCCGACGGTCTCGAGGATCAGATGGGACCGCTGATGGACGCCACGGCCACGCTCGACGACAGGACGGTCATCACCCCGTAGCCGTTAGGCCCGGGATATCTGCGACGCCTCGGCGACCTGCTCGTCGGTCGGCCGCACCCCGGTGTAGCGCTCGAACTGCTCGGCGGCCTGCAGCGCGATCACCTCGGCGCCGGTGACGACGGCGATGCCTGCGTCCCGCGCCGCGATGATCAGTGGCGTCTCCGACGGCAGGGCCACCACGTCGAACACCGTGTCCGCGGCGGCGATGGTCGCCGGCGCGAACGCGCACTCCGACGCCTCGGCGCCACCCGCCATCCCGATCGGCGTGACGTTGACGACCACCGATGCGGTGCGGTCGCCCACGTCGGGGGCGTACTCGTAGCCAAGGCGATCGGCCAGCGCTCCACCGGTGTCGACGTTGCGGGCGACGATGACACCCGAGGTGAAGCCGCTGTCGCGGAAGGCCGCACCGACCGCGTTGCAAGGTAATCGGTGTTCGACGCGGTCAGATGGCCGCCCGGGACCGACACGTCGTTGACGATGGTGTTGACCGAGTGAATGGCCCGCGCCGAGGGCTCCACCTCGTCGACCAGGGCGAGCACGTCCTCCTTGAACGGCATCGACACCGAACACCCGCGGATGCCGAGCGCACGCACGCCGCCGATCGCCGCGGCGATGTCGGTGGTGGTGAACGCCTTGTAGACGAAGTCGAGGCCCAGCACGTCGTAGAGATGGTTGTGGAAGCGCGTGCCGATGTTGCTCGGTCTCGCGGCCAGCGAGATGCACAGCAGGGTGTCCTTGTTCAGCGGCGGTCGCCGGCCGCCCGACTGCGTCATCAGCCCAGCGCCCGCATGACTTGGCGTGCGAGAGAATGGATCTCGCGGTACTGCACCGGGGTGAGCGACGTCTCGCGGAGTGTGGGCACGTCTATCACCGTAGTCACCACCCCGAGGTCGTCGCGATGCCAGCGCGCGCCGTACCGGTTGAGGATCGCGCGCATCGCGTAATTGTCGGCCAGCACGCGTGCGGTGAACTGCCGAACGCCGTCACCGTGCGCCGCGACCGCGAGGGCGTCCATCAGGAACGACCCGATCCCGCGGCCCTGGTAGTCGTCGCCGACGATGAACGCGACCTCCGCCACGCCCGGCCGACCCTCCTCGCGCACGAACCGCGCGTCCGCGACGACCGGACCGGCTGCGCCGTCGGTCAGCACCCACACGAAGTGGTCGACGTAGTCCACCTCGAACAGGTAGCTCATCAGCTTCGGCGTCGGCGTTCGGGTGGATTGGAAGCGCCGGTACAGCGTCTCGCTGGAGAACTGCACCGGACCGTGCACCAGGCGTTCGTTGTCGCCGGGCAGGACGGGCCGTAGGAACAGGACGGTGCCGTCGCGCATCGTCACCGGGATCGGCGCGACGTAGGCCGCGAGCCGCTGCCGGGCGGTTCGGACGAGGGAATCCATCATCACGGGGGCTTCGAGCATCGTCGCGAACGCCTCGCGTCCGCCGATCCACCCGGTGAGGCCGTCGACGGCGGTCACGGTCGCCGTACGGGGGGTGTCTCGCAGCAATGCGATCTCGCCGACGATCAGGCCGGGTCCCACGGTCGCCACGCTGGAGTCGCCGTCGACGTTCGCGTGGGATACCTCGGCGTGCCCCGACCGGATCAGCAGGAAGGAGACGGCTTCCTCGCCCTGGCGCATCAACACCTGCCCGGGCGCGGCGCTCAGTGGTCGAAGGCGAGCTGCCAGCGGCTCCAGTGTTTGGGTGGGACAACCAGCGAAGAACGCCAGTTCAGCCAGCTCGTCGACGCTGACGGCATCGGTTCCCGTCACGCCCCGAGGCTACGGGTTCGGCGGAGCCGTGTCAGGGAGTGACGGCATCCATCGGGGGACCGTTCAGTGCGGTCACGTCGCGATGGGCCACGGCCGTCGCGACGGCGGTCCCGTCGCGGACCACGCCCACGATCGCCACTTCGTCGTTCACGGTGAAGGCGCCCGCGGTATCGCCGACGCGGCTACCGGCCACCGTGATCGCATTGGTGTCCGCATTCACGACGTAGGTACGCGCCACGCCGTCGACACCCTGTGCGGTCACCGAGGTGGGCGTGACGTCGATCAGCCTCCCCTCCTGGCTGATCGACTGCTCGACGTGCGGGATCGCGGCGTTCTGGACCTGCTGCTGCGCGGGCGCCGCGGTCGGAACCGGGTCGGCCGTGCGCGCGAGGATCGCTGCGGTCACCGAAGCGAAGACCACGGCGAAGGAGATCGTCAAGAAGATGGTCACCGTTCGCCGCATCTCGCGGTCCTGCATCGTGTTGGTCTTGCCCATTGCGGGCCTCGCCTCTCGTCGGGTAAGGAACGAATACCCGAGGCATCGGCCAGGAAAACACCGAAGTTGACGCGCCCGTCGGCGGATACACCAGGCCAGCGGTGCCGGAGTGCGGAAAAGCCATTGTCCGGGGTCCTCCCGCGTAATACAGTCGACGTCAGGTTGAGGGCACAGCCGTCCAAACGTCATTCGACGCCCGGCAAGAACTGCGAGCGGTGGCTTTAAGCCAACAGGGCCCATTCCCGTGACGTGACTCCCAATCCCCCATGGAGTTCACCGTGTCCATCGCACCCAATGCCACCCGTGGCGCGCCGTGCCGCCCGCACGAAGCGTCCTTCACGTCCTGCCCGATCGGCACGTCGATGGTCCTTCACGGGGTCTCCGGCGAGATAGACGCGGCCAACGCGTCAGACCTCTCCGCCCACGTCGAGGCCAACCTCGGCGAGGCCGCGAAGCTCATACTCGACCTGCGCGAACTGACCTTCTTCGGTACGCAGGGCTTCTCGGTCCTGCACCGCATCAACGTCACCTGCTCGCAGCGTGGAATCACACTGGTCGTGGTGTCCGGATCCGAAGTGGACCGGATACTGCGGATCTGCGACCCGGCAGGAGGCCTGCCGGTCGCGCGATCACTCGAGGCTGCGATCAACGCGGCGGCGGCGCCGCCACCGACTCACCTCAGGTTGGTCTCCCGGGGCTGAGAACTCCTCGCGGTAGGCGCGCTCCTGCTCGCGATCCAGCTTGGCCTGGCGCCATCCACCGTGGCCCTTGCCGCCCGAGGCGAACAACCAGAATCCGCCTACGATCAGCACGACCGACAGCACGGTGAGCACGACGGGTGACGCCCACCCGGCCCCTCCGCCCCAGGCCGTCAGCATCAGGCCGACGGCGACCACGCCGGCGATCACCGACGACAGTCCTAACAGTGGCAACCAGTAGCTCTTCGCGGAACGTTCTCTCGCCATGTCGAGTACCTCAACTCGTCGGGGGCTGAGCCTCTGCATGGGGGTGCTGCTCGGCCCAGCGAAGTTCCTGCTGCCGAACACGACGGTGGGTCAGCCACAACCACGATCCCCCCACGATCCACGCGAGCACCGCAATGCCCGCGCAC
>JAQSXQ010000562.1 GCA_029256565.1 Mycobacterium sp. | reverse complement strand
GACGCATGCAATCTCACCGGAGATCCGATGCACGCCGGCGTGGCAATGCTGTTCGCAGGCGACCGCGAAGCGCTGACGACCAGCGCACGAGCCGCAGCGCAGCGCGCCGGAGTGGACTTCTCCGGGTTGCCGACCCAGTTCGTCATCGCCGGACACTCCGCGGGCGGGCAACTGGCGGCGGGCACCGCCGGTTACTTCTACGCACTCGCACCCGCATCCGAGAAGTCGAACCTCGTCGGTGTCCTGCTGCTCGACACGTCGGCGACGGGCGGCGGCCTCGGACGTGCCCTCGACAGGCTGCCGAGCACACTGCCGGTGCTGCACATCGCGGGGAACCCTGGACCGCTCAACACCTACGGCAACGCGAACGACGAGCTGGAGGCCAAGCGGCCGGGGCAATTCAACGGTGTCCGGCTGGTCGGTGGCAGCCACGCGGACGCCTTCCGTAGCTCCACCCTGTTCGGCTTGACCCAGGTGATCGTCAGTCTCGGCACGGGCGCGTCGGCGCCGGAGAACGTCGAGGCGGTCCAGGTGCTCGCGCAGGGCTGGATCGCCGACATGTACGCGGGCACCGTCTACGACTCGGACGCGCCCCGCGCCGGCATCTACGGTCCGCTCGGCGACGTGATCGAGGTTCGGACTCCCGGCGTGGGCTCCGGCGTCGCCCTCGCCCACGTGCTGCCGGTGCCACCCGCGCAGCTGAGTTTCTTCGATTCGATCCTCAAGACACTGCTGAACTCGTTGACCGGCACCCAGGGCTTGGCGTCGTGCGCGGTCGACCCCGTCGCTGCGTCTTCCACAGCCGACACGGCTCTATCTCTTGACGAGAGGCGGCAAACGGGCCAATCTGTTGGTCAGCATGGATGCACGAGTTAGGAACGCCAGCCAGCGTCTTGTTCGCCGCTGCATGCGTTAGTTGAGGAATGCGCCGTCCTGCGCTATCGTTGGACGTTGCGCTGGCTGCATCCTGCCCACCTCACTCGCACACCGTCTAGCCTGAGCCCTTTGCTCAGCATCTAGACGCGTGCCGTGCTCCGGGAAGCCTGATGGAGCCAGCCGAACCGACGCAGATATAGCGGCCACGGTCCGGTTCTCCGGCACTTGAAGTCGCATGAGGTGCTGGAAGGACTCATATCTTGGCCTCTCGCCAGATCAGTTCAGTAGATCCCAATAACTCCGTTCCTGGAGCACCCAACCGAGTCTCCTTCGCAAAGCTCCGCGAACCTCTCGAGGTTCCGGGGCTTCTCGACGTTCAGACGGACTCCTTCGATTGGTTGATCGGCGGCGAAGGATGGCGCGCCAAGGCCATCGAGCGCGGCGAGCCGAACCCCAAGGGTGGCCTCGAAGAGGTACTCGAGGAACTGTCGCCGATCGAGGACTTCGCGGGCACGTTGTCGCTGAGCTTCTCCGACCCGCGGTTCGACGAGGTGAAGGCACCCGTCGACGACTGCAAGGAGAAGGACCAGACCTACGCAGCCCCGCTGTTCGTCACCGCTGAGTTCATCAACAACACCACCGGTGAGATCAAGAGCCAGACGGTCTTCATGGGCGACTTCCCGATGATGACCGAGAAGGGCACCTTCATCATCAACGGCACCGAGCGTGTCGTGGTGAGCCAGCTGGTGCGTTCGCCGGGCGTGTACTTCGACAAGTCGAAGGACAAGGCCACCGACAACGACCTCACCAGCGTGAAGGTCATCCCCGGTCGCGGCGCCTGGCTCGAGTTCGACGTCGACAAGCGCGCCACCGTCGGCGTGCGCATCGACCGCAAGCGTCGTCAGCCGGTCACCGTGCTGCTGAAGGCACTCGGCTGGACCAGCGAGCAGATCGCGGAGCGCTTCGGCTTCTCCGAGATCATGATGTCGACCCTCGAGAAGGACAGCACCGCCGGTCCCGACGAGGCACTGCTGGACATCTACCGGAAGCTGCGCCCGGGCGAGCCGCCGACCAAGGAGTCGGCGCAGACCCTGCTGGAGAACCTGTTCTTCAAGGAGAAGCGCTACGACCTGGCTCGCGTCGGCCGCTACAAGGTCAACAAGAAGCTGGGCCTCAACCCCGGCGTGCCGATCACCAGCTCGACGCTGACGCCCGAGGACATCGCGGCCACCATCGAGTACCTGGTGCGCCTGCACGAGGCCCCGCAGGACCAGATCACCTACATGACCGCCCCCGGCGGCATCGAGGTTCCCGTCGAGGTCGACGACATCGACCACTTCGGCAACCGTCGTCTGCGTACGGTCGGTGAGCTGATCCAGAACCAGATCCGCGTCGGCCTGTCCCGCATGGAACGCGTCGTGCGTGAGCGCATGACGACCCAGGACGTCGAGGCGATCACGCCGCAGACCCTGATCAACATCCGTCCCGTCGTGGCGGCGATCAAGGAGTTCTTCGGAACGTCGCAGCTGTCGCAGTTCATGGACCAGAACAACCCGCTGTCGGGTCTGACCCACAAGCGCCGCCTGTCGGCGCTGGGCCCCGGCGGTCTGTCCCGTGAGCGCGCCGGCCTCGAGGTCCGCGACGTGCACTCGAGCCACTACGGCCGCATGTGCCCGATCGAGACCCCTGAAGGTCCGAACATCGGTCTGATCGGCTCGCTGTCGGTCTACGCCCGGGTGAACCCGTTCGGCTTCATCGAGACGCCCTACCGCAAGGTCGTCGACGGCAAGGTCACCGATGAGATCAACCACCTCACCGCCGACGAGGAGGACCGCCACGTCGTGGCGCAGGCCAACTCGCCGATCGACGAGGACGGCAACTTCACCGAGACTCGAATCCTGGTCCGACGCAAGGGCGGCGAGGTCGAGTACGTGTCGTCCGCCGAGGTCGACTACATGGACGTCTCGCCGCGCCAGATGGTGTCGGTCGCGACGGCGATGATCCCGTTCCTCGAGCACGACGACGCCAACCGCGCCCTCATGGGTGCCAACATGCAGCGCCAGGCGGTTCCGCTGGTGCGCAGCGAGGCACCGCTGGTCGGCACGGGCATGGAGTTGCGTGCCGCGATCGATGCCGGCGACGTCGTGGTGTCCGCGAAGTCCGGTGTCGTCGAGGAGGTCTCGGCCGACTACGTCACCGTGATGGCCGACGACGGCTCCAGGCACACCTACCGGATGCGCAAGTTCGCCCGCTCGAACCACGGCACGTGCGCCAACCAGCGCCCGATCGTGGACTCGGGGCAGCGTGTCGAGTCCGGCCAGGTCATCGCCGACGGTCCGTGCACCGAGAACGGTGAGATGGCGCTGGGCAAGAACCTGCTCGTCGCGATCATGCCGTGGGAGGGTCACAACTACGAGGACGCGATCATCCTGAGCCAGCGGCTCGTGGAGGAGGACGTGCTCACCTCGATCCACATCGAGGAGCACGAGATCGACGCGCGTGACACCAAGCTGGGCGCCGAGGAGATCACCCGGGACATCCCGAACGTCTCCGACGAGGTGCTGGCCGATCTCGACGAGCGCGGCATCGTCCGCATCGGCGCCGAGGTTCGCGACGGCGACATCCTGGTCGGAAAGGTCACGCCGAAGGGCGAGACCGAGCTGACCCCGGAGGAGCGCCTGCTGCGCGCCATCTTCGGTGAGAAGGCCCGCGAGGTCCGCGACACGTCGCTCAAGGTGCCCCACGGTGAGTCCGGCAAGGTCATCGGCGTCCGCGTGTTCTCACGCGAGGACGACGACGAGCTGCCCGCCGGCGTCAACGAGCTGGTCCGCGTCTACGTGGCCCAGAAGCGCAAGATCTCCGACGGCGACAAGCTCGCCGGACGCCACGGC
>JAQSXQ010000561.1 GCA_029256565.1 Mycobacterium sp. | reverse complement strand
GACTTCCCGGCCGCACTCGGTGCCGCGGACGTCCTCCTGGTCAACGAACGGCCGGGCGTCGCGCAGATGTCGGTTCCCAGCAAGCTCACGTCGTACTTCCGTTCGGGCAAGCCCGTGCTGGCGGCCATCGACTCGGCCGGGCTCACCGCGGGGGAGATGGCCGCTTCCGGCGGCGGTGTCTCCGTGCCGGCTGATCGGCCCGACCTGCTGTTGAGGGAGGCGCTCCGATTGGCCGGCGATCCCGTTCTCGCGGAACGGCTGGGCGCACGCGGCCGACGCTACTGCGAGTCGGTGCTGTCCGAGACGACCGCACTCGACCGCTACGAGGAGTGGATCACCGACCTCGCCGATGGACGCCGGAAGGAACTCGATGGCTAAGCGCGCACTGATCACTGGCATCACGGGCCAGGACGGCTCGTACCTGGCCGAACTGCTGCTCCTCAAGGGCTACGAGGTGCACGGAATCATCAGGCGCGCATCCACGTTCAACACCCGTCGGATCGACCACCTGTACGTCGACCCCCACGAATCGGCCGTCCGCCTGTTCATGCACTACGGGGACATGGTCGATGGTTCCCGGATGAGCGTCCTGCTGTCCGAGATACGCCCCGACGAGGTGTATCACCTCGCCTCGCAGTCGCATGTCCGAGTGAGTTTCGACGAGCCCGAATACACCGCCAACGCAACCGGTCTGGGAACTATTCGGCTGTTGGAGGCGATCCGGCAGGCCCGCCTGGACTGTCGCTTCTATCAGGCGTCCACGTCGGAGATGTTCGGTTCGTCGGCTCCGCCGCAGAACGAGGACACGCTCTTTCAGCCGCAGTCGCCCTACGGTACGGCGAAGGTATTCGCGCACTGCACGACCAAGAACTATCGCGAGGCCTACGGGATGTTCGCGTGCAGCGGCATCCTGTTCAATCACGAATCACCGCGTCGCGGCGAGACGTTCGTCACCCGCAAGATCACCCGTGCCGTCGCGCGCATCAGGGCGGGTCTCGACGAGCACCTGTGGGTGGGCAACATCGACGCGGTACGCGACTGGGGCTACGCCCCGGAGTACGTCGAGGGCATGTGGCGGATGCTGCAGGCCGACGAGCCCGACGACTACGTTCTCGCCACCGGCGACGGATGTACGGTGCGCGACTTCCTCGCGATGGCGTTCGACGCGGTCGGCTTGGACTGGGAACGCCACGTGCGCTTCGACGAACGATACCTACGGCCGAGCGAGGTGGGCTCCCTGATCGGTGACCCGTCGAGGGCGAAGGTGGCGTGGGGCTGGGATCCGCTGGTGCGGACGCCGGAACTCGTGAGGATCATGGTGAACGCCGACATCCTGGCGCTCGAGAGCGGCGGACACGTGATCGATCGGCCCGAACTACCGGGATGGGCGTAGGCCGTGGTCCTGGACCGTCGCGACTTCCTGAAGTGGACCGGGCTGACGGTGACGTGTGCGGCCGCTGTGATGACCGGCGCGTGCAGCAGCGGAACACCGGCCCCACCGCCTCCTGCCGCTGCCGCCGGACGGGAGCTGATGAAGATCGGCCTCTACACGTGGGACGAGATCTCCGATCTGTCGAATCAGGTCGAGTGGCTGAACCTCACGTACGCCCGGGCGGGTGTCATGTCGGATGCGCTGATGTCGTTCTGCGTCGACCACCACATCGACGTGCTGCTGAACGTCACGCCGACCGGCGACCGGGCGGCTTTCGGCACCGAGGCCGAGTTCGTCTCGGCTTATCTGGCACAGATCGACTGGACGCTCGGCAGATTCGGACCAAGGGGAACCTTCTGGTCGGACCACCCGGGGGTGCCGTACCACCCCATCACGCAGATCGAGGTGTGCAACGAGCCGAACTTCGGCTACGGCTTCAGTGTCGGCGACGCCGAGGTGGCACCGCTCTATGCGCGGGTCCTCATCGCGTCTCACGGGCTCATCAAGGCGACGTGGCCGGAGGTCGTCGTGGTGGGATTCGCCGCCGGAGGCGCGTCGAATGCGGCGCCGGACTTCCTGTCGAATACGTTCGCGGAACTCCAATCCGCCGGGCAGATCGATTGCTTCGACGTGGTGTCGGTGCATCCGTACAGTTCCAACAAGCCGCCGGAGCAGACGATCGTCGAGGAATGGGGTTCGTGGTCGTCGCGTGAGTCCATCGACACCATCCGTCAGGTCATGCAGGAATTCGGGGTCGCGAAACCCCTGTGGATCACCGAGGTCGGTTACCAGATATCCCACGTCGACGGTGGGAAGTTCGAGGTGACGATCGACAACCAGCAGGTCACGACCGAGACCGTCACGCCGATGCAACAGGCCGCCTACACCATCCGCGTGAACATGGCCGCGGCGCGGTATGACATTCCGCGCGTCTATCACATGTTCGTGCTCGACTCCGACGACTACAACGGCGGCTGGTTCGGACCCGGCCCCGGCCACGAACCGAGGTTGGTGGCCGTCGCCATGCGGCAGGTGATCGACCTGCTGGCCGGCGCGACGAACCTGGAGATGGTCCTCGACGGAGCGCAGGACAAGCCGACCGACCCGTTCGCGTACCGCTTCACCACGCCTCGGGGGACGGTCCTGGTGGCGTGGTGTCAGGTGGCGGCCACGTTCGAGCTGCAACTCGATCCAGGCACCAGGACCGTGGTCACCGACATGCAGGGCAACGTCCTGGCCACCACAGAGGACCCGTCCTACGATGCGGCGCTGTCCGAGGAACCCATCTTCTTGCACTCGACGCCGGTGTAGCTCGCGTCGGTCACTTCGGCTCGCCGGTGACATCGGCGGAACCGTTGCGACCGGCCAGCCGTTTCGCGTCGATCACCAGGTCGGCCAGTAGCCGGGGATGCCCGATGCGCAATGCCAGCGCACCGACGCCCACCGCGGCCACCGAGCCCAGAGGAAGCACCACCGCGTCGCGGTCGGTGACCATGACGGCGACGATCAGGTAGGTGGCGGCCATCCAGACGGCCACGTGC
>JAQSXQ010000560.1 GCA_029256565.1 Mycobacterium sp. | reverse complement strand
GCGGTGTTGGGTGCGGTGAAGATGCCGCCGCCGAGGCCGTTGAGGAAGACGAGGATCGCGAACACCCAGTAGTCGAAGTTCACCGGGATCAGCAGCAGCGCGATGAACGACGCCGCCATCAGCAGCATGCCGCCCACCGTGAACGGCCGCGCGCCGTAGCGGTCCGACAGTGAGCCCGCGATGGGTCCGGCCACCAGGAAGCCGACGGTGACGGGCAGCAGGTAGATGCCCGCCCACAGCGGCGTGGACTCGAAGTCGTAGCCGTGCAACGGAAGCCAGATGCCCTGCAGCCAGATGATCAGCATGAATTGCAGACCGCCACGGCCGACCGAGGACATCAGGCCCGCGAGGTTGCCCATCCCGAACGAGGCCGAGCGGAACAGTCGCAGGTCGACCATCGGCGAGTCGACGCGCAGTTCGACGAAGCAGAACGCGACGAGCAGTGCCAGACCCAGCCCGATGGCGCCGAGCACCCACGGGCTGGTCCAGCCGGTGGGAGCGTCGCCGTAGGGCTGGATGCCGTAGGTGATGCCGATCAGCAGGATCGTGAGACCGAGGCCGAAGGTCGCCGTGCCCGCCCAATCCAAGCGGCCCGGTGTCTTGACGCCGAGTTCGCGCAGCGACCGGACGCTCCAGATGGTGCCAGCGATGCCGATCGGCACGCCGACCCAGAAGATGGCCTGCCAGTGCCACTCCGACAGGAATCCGCCGATCAGCAGGCCGAGGAACGATCCGGCCACCGCCGACACCATGTTCACCCCGAGCGCCATGCCACGCTGGTTCGCCGGGAACGCGTCGGTGAGGATCGCCGACGACGACGCCATCAGCATCGCGCCGCCGATGCCCTGCACCACGCGCCAGCCGATGAGCCACACCGCACCGCCGCCGAGGTGGAACGGGTCGAACGACAGCGCGACGGCCGCGACGGTGAACACGACGAAGCCGTAGTTGTAGATCCGGACGCGGCCGAACATGTCCCCGAGCCGGCCGAACGGCACCACCAGCACCGCGGTCACCACGAGGTAGCCCATCAGCATCCACAGCAGGTAGCTCACGTTGCCAGGCGCCAGCGGATTGAGGCCGATGCCGCGGAAGATCGCGGGGAGCGAGATGAGCACGATCGACGCGTTGATCGTCGCGAGCAGCGTGCCCAACGTGGTGTTGGACAACACGATCCACTTGTAGTGCGGGTGGTCGTGATCCATCCGTCTGCGCCGGCGCGCGGTGGCGACGGTGCCTTCGTCGGGGTGGGCGGCCAGTTCGGGATTCGTCGTCATCATCGTCTCAGTCGTCATCGGCTTCGGTAGTGGGCGACGCTGCCCGAAAAACATATGTTAGCTATGCAAAAGATCTCGAGGCAAGTTCTATTCCCGCCCCTGTCCGCGAATCCCCACTGTCGGTCCCGCCGACCCTGCGGTACGTTGACGAAGTCCGCGCGGGAGTGCACACCAGTGCGCTGAGAGGACGGCTAACGGGCCGTCGACCGTATGAACCTGACCGGGTAATGCCGGCGTAGGGAGCTTCCAAAGATGACTGCTGTGTTCGATTCCGTCTCCGTCACCACCGGCCCCATCACGGGTAGTTCGAAGACCTACCGCGAGCTGCCCGACGGCGCGCGGGTGCCGTTCCGCCGGGTGAACCTGACCAACGGCGAGCACCTCGACCTGTACGACACCTCGGGTCCGTACACCGACGACACCGCGGCGATCGACCTCGTCGCAGGCCTGCCCGCGCGTCCCGGCGTGATCCGCGACCGCGGCACCCAGTTGCAGCGCGCCCGCAACGGGGAGATCACCTCCGAGATGGCGTTCATCGCCGAACGCGAGGGCATGCCTGCAGAACTGGTGCGTGACGAGGTGGCGCGCGGACGGGCGGTGATCCCGGCCAACCACAACCACCCCGAGAGCGAGCCGATGATCATCGGCAAGGCGTTCGCGGTCAAGGTCAACGCCAACATCGGCAATTCGGCGGTGACGTCCTCGATCGCCGAGGAGGTCGAGAAGATGGTGTGGGCCACCCGCTGGGGAGCCGACACCATCATGGACCTGTCGACCGGCCGCGAGATCCATCAGACCCGCGAGTGGATCCTGCGCAACTCTCCCGTCCCCGTCGGCACCGTGCCGATGTACCAGGCGCTGGAGAAGGTCGACGGCGATCCCACCAGGCTGTCGTGGGAGATCTACCGCGACACCGTGATCGAGCAGTGCGAGCAGGGCGTGGACTACATGACCGTGCACGCCGGGGTGCTGCTGCGCTACGTCCCGCTGACCGCCAACCGGGTGACCGGCATCGTGTCGCGCGGCGGGTCCATCATGGCCGCGTGGATGCTCGCCCGGCACACCGAGTCGTTCCTCTACACGCACTTCGCCGAGCTGTGCGAGATCTTCGCCCGCTACGACGTGACGTTCTCCCTCGGCGACGGATTGCGCCCCGGCTCGATCGCCGACGCCAACGACGAGGCGCAGTTCGCCGAACTGCGCACCCTCGGCGAACTGACCAAGATCGCCAAAGCCCATGGCGTGCAAGTGATGATCGAAGGGCCCGGGCACGTCCCGATGCACAAGATCGTCGAGAACGTCCGCCTGGAGGAGGAACTGTGCGAGGAGGCACCGTTCTACACACTGGGCCCGCTGACGACCGACATCGCCCCGGCGTATGACCACATCACCTCCGCCATCGGGGCGGCGATCATCGCCCAGGCCGGCACCGCGATGCTCTGCTACGTCACGCCCAAGGAGCACCTCGGCCTGCCCGACCGCGACGACGTCAAGGTCGGGGTGATTGCCTACAAGATCGCCGCGCACGCAGGCGATCTGGCCAAGGGGCACCCGCACGCGCAGCGCCGCGACGACGCACTGTCCAAGGCCCGCTTCGAGTTCCGCTGGTACGACCAGTTCGCGCTGTCACTCGACCCCGACACCGCCCGCTCGTACCACGACGAGACCCTGCCCGCCGCGCCCGCGAAGACCGCGCACTT
>JAQSXQ010000559.1 GCA_029256565.1 Mycobacterium sp. | reverse complement strand
GACACCGCCGGCTACGCGTCCTACCTGACCGACGTGCAGAAGCGGCAGCTGCTGGAGACCGAGGACGTCGCGGAACGCCTGCGCGTCCTGGTCGAGTGGACCGGCGAGCACCTGGCCGAGACCGAGGTGAACGACAAGATCGCCGAGGACGTCCGCGCCGGAATGGACAAGCAGCAGAAGGAATTCCTGCTGCGCCAGCAGCTCGCCGCCATCCGCAAGGAGCTCGGCGAGGGCGAGCCGGAGGGCTCCGATGACTACCGGGCCCGCGTCGAGGCCGCCGACCTGCCCGAGAAGGTGCGCGAAGCCGCGCTGCGGGAAGTCGGCAAGCTGGAACGCTCCAGCGACCAGAGCCCCGAGGGCGGCTGGATTCGCACCTGGCTGGACACCGTCCTGGACCTGCCGTGGAACGTGCGCACCGAGGACTCGACGGACCTCGACGGGGCCCGCGAGATCCTCGACGCCGACCACCACGGGCTCGACGACGTGAAGGACCGCATCGTCGAGTACCTGGCGGTCCGTGCCCGGCGTGCCCAGCGCGGCATGGCCGTCGTCGGCGGCCGTGGCTCCGGCGCCGTGATGGTGCTGGCAGGCCCTCCCGGCGTCGGCAAGACGTCGCTGGGTGAGTCGGTGGCCCGCGCGTTGGGCCGCAAGTTCGTGCGCGTCGCCCTGGGTGGCGTGCGCGACGAGGCCGAGATCCGTGGTCACCGTCGCACCTACGTCGGCGCGCTGCCCGGCCGGTTGGTCCGCGCGATCGGCGAGGCCGGGTCGATGAACCCGGTCGTGCTGCTCGACGAGATCGACAAGGTGGGTAGCGACTACCGCGGTGACCCGAGTGCGGCGCTGCTCGAGGTGTTGGACCCGGCGCAGAACCACACGTTCCGCGACCACTACCTCGATCTCGACCTGGACCTGTCCGACGTCGTGTTCCTGGCGACGGCCAACGTCATCGAGAACATCCCGCAGGCACTGCTGGACCGCATGGAGTTGGTGCAGATCGACGGGTACACCGAGGACGACAAGGTCGCCATCGCTCGGGACTACCTGCTGCCGAGGCAGCGTGAGCGTGCGGCGCTGACGACCGAGGAGGTCGAGGTCACCGACGACGCGCTGCGCAAGATCGCTGCCGACTACACCCGGGAGCCCGGCATGCGCCAGTTCGAGCGGCTGCTGGCCAAGGCGCTGCGCAAGGCGACGACGAAGCTGGCGGGCGACGTCGAGTCGCTCGTCATCGACGAGCCCGATCTCGTTGCCTACCTGGGCCGTCCGCGATTCACGCCGGAATCCGACGAACGCACTGCGGTGCCGGGTGTGGCGACCGGCCTGGCCGTCACGGGTCTGGGCGGCGACGTGCTCTTCATCGAGGCGAACTCGAACGAGGGCGATGCCGGTCTGCAACTGACCGGTCAGCTGGGCGACGTGATGAAGGAGTCGGCGCAGATCGCGCTGTCCTACGTCCGGGCGCACGCCGAGCAGTTGGGCGTGGACCCGAAGGCGCTGGATCGCCAGATCCACGTCCACTTCCCGGCAGGCGCGGTGCCCAAGGACGGTCCGTCCGCGGGTGTCACGATGGTCACGGCGCTGGTGTCGATGGCCACGGGCCGCAAGGTGCGCGGCGACGTCGGCATGACCGGTGAGGTCACGCTGAACGGCCGGGTGCTGCCCATCGGCGGCGTCAAGCAGAAGCTGCTGGCGGCGCAACGGGCCGGGTTGAAGACCGTCTTCATCCCGCAGCGCAACGAGCCCGACCTGGACGAGGTGCCCGCCGAGGTGCTCGACGCGTTGGAGGTCAAGCCGATGACCGACGTGGCCGACATCGTCGCGCTGGCACTGGAGCCGCTGACCGAGGCCGCGACCGTCGCTGCCTGACAGAAGTTTCCCGCGAGCGTGCGTGGTCGTTGGTCGTGACACGGCGTGTCGCCAACAGACACGCACGCTCGCGGGAGAACTCGCGGGAGAAGAGGATCTCGGAAGATGCCACGTCGCGGAGAACCGCTGCGCAAGCTCGGGTTCCTGACCATCGGGCGCTTCGACCCGGCCAACCCCGGGCCGGGCATGGAGGAGACGCTGCAGACCATCGAGCGGGCCGAGGCGCTGGGGTACGACAGCGTCTGGCTGCGCGACCGGCACCTGCAGCCCGGCATCTCGTCGCCCGTCGCGATCATGGCGGCGGCCAGCCAGCGCACCAGCCGCATCGAGCTGGGCACCGCGGTGATCCCGCTCGGCCTGGAGAACCCCTTCCGCCTGGCCGAGGACCTGGCCACCGTCGACATCCTGTCCGGCGGCCGGATCAACCCGGGCGTCTCGGTCGGCACGCCGATGCTCTACGACCACTACAAGACCGCGCTCTACCCCGAATCGCATGACACGCAGGACTTCTCGAAGGAGCGCGTGCTGCGTCTGCTGCGTGCGCTGCGCGGCGAACCCGTCAGCGACTTCGAGGGCACCGTCGGCATCGAACAGTTCACCAACCGCGTGCAGCCCCACTCCCCGGGCCTCGCCGACCGCGTCTGGTACGGCGGCGGTCTCGAGTCGGCCCGCTGGGCCGGCGAACAGGGCATCAACTACCTGACCAGTTCGGTGGTGAGTACCGAGGGAACCGAGTCAAGAGACTTCGCCACCATCCAGGGCGAGCAGATCGACGCCTACCGGGCGCACCACCCGCGGCCCGAAACGGCAAGGGTGTCACAGGGTCTCGTCGTCATCCCGACGGACTCGGCCACCGACGACCAGGCCCGGCGCTACCGGGAGTACGCCGCCAGCCGCTTCGAACGAACCACGGCTCCGCAGGGACGTGGACCGAATGTCGCCGGCGGCCCGGCTCCGCGCAAGATGCTGTTCTCCCCCGACTACGTCGGCACCTCCGACGAACTCGCCGACCGACTGTTCGACCATGCCGGCTTCCAGCGCGCCGACGAGGTGGCATTCGCGCTCCCGTTCACGTTCGAGGCCGACGACTACGCCCAGATCATCGGCGACATC
>JAQSXQ010000558.1 GCA_029256565.1 Mycobacterium sp. | reverse complement strand
CCGTCGATGCCGATGAACCGCATCACGACCGGCTCCGGACCGTTGGTCACCACGCCGACGACCTCGCGGCCCCACGGCCCGTCCACGATGCTCACCTGGGCGTTGTCCTTGCGCAAGGAGTCGGCGATCTCGGTGACGACCTCGCGCCACAGCCCGCCGGTCTTCGGGGCCGCCCATGCCGTGATGTTGTACCGGCCGTTCGGCGTCACCATCCACACCGCGGACGGCACGCCCTGCTGATTCACCTCGAAGACGAGTTCGGCGGTCTCGTTCTCCGGCAGCAGAACCGAACCGAGATCGTGCCGCCCCACCACCGCCACGGCCGGGTCGTCGAAGTCCCCGATGTCGAACGGCCCCTCGAGGTCGTCGGTGTCGTCGTGCTGCGGCGGATCGGCGACCTCCGGTGCACGACCAGCGTCGCCGTCGTCCTTGCCGCCCTTGCGCCTACCCAGTGCCATTACAAACTCTCGTGTCCGCCGGAGGAACCGTGGCCGCCTGCGCCACGGGTGGTGTGTGCCAAGCCTGCCTCGTCGAACGAGGCAACCTCGACCAGTTCGGGAAGTTCGACCCGCTGAACCAACAACTGCGCGATCCGATCTCCACGCTTGATCGCGATCGGCTGGCTCGGGTCGAGGTTGATGAGCGAGACCTTGATCTCGCCGCGGTATCCGGCGTCGATCGTGCCGGGACTGTTCACGATCGACAGACCCACCCGGTTCGCCAGACCGGACCGCGGGTGGACGAGACCGACCATCCCGTGCGGGATCGCGACCGCGACGCCGGTGGCCACCAGCGCGCGCTCGCCGGGCGGCAGGAGGACGTCGACCGCGCTGTACAGGTCGACCCCCGCATCGCCGTCGTGGGCGCGTGCGGGCATGGGCAACTCACGATCGAGCCGCACGACCGGCAGAGAGGAGGACACGTTGCACGAGATTACTCTTGGCTTCGTGTCCGACACGCGTGCGACCGCCCAATCCGTGCGCTACCGCGAGCGCTTGCGGGTGCCGTGGTGGTGGTGGCTGCCCGGACTCGGGCTGGCGGCGCTGCTGGCGTTCGAGATCAACCTCGGCATCGAGGCCGTCCCGATGTGGGCCGCGTTCGCGGTGCTCGGTCTGGTCGCTGCGGCGACCCTGACCTGGCTGGGCCGCGTCGACGTGCGCGTCGTGGAGGGTGGTGCGAGCGGCGTCGCGGAGTTGTGGGTCGGTGACGCGCACCTCCCGGTGAGCGTGATCGCCCGCAGCGCCGAGGTACCCAAGACCGCGAAGTCCGCCGCGCTCGGTCGACAACTCGATCCTGCGGCGTTCGTGGTGCACCGGCCCTGGATAGGGCCGATGGTGCTGGTGGTACTCGACGATGCGGACGATCCCACGCCGTACTGGCTGATCAGCTCCCGGCGTCCGGAACTCTTGCTGGCGGCACTGGCCGCCTGAGCACTGCGCCGTCAGGCAGCGCAGTCGGTGCAGATCAGCTGCCCGTTCTTCTCACTTGCCAGACGGCTGCGGTGATGCACGAGGAAGCAGCTGGAGCACGTGAACTCGTCGGCCTGCTTGGGGACGACGCGTACCGACAGCTCCTCGCCCGACAGGTCAGCGCCGGGCAATTCGAACGACTCGGCGGTCTCCACCTCGTCGACGTCCACTGCTGCGGACTGTGCTTCGTTGCGCCGGGCCTTCAATTCCTCGAGCGAATCCTCCGAGACGTCATCGGTCTCGGTGCGCCGTGGGGCGTCATAGTCGGTAGCCATTTACCTCATTCCCCTACGTACTGTTGCGACAGAGCTTTGTACCAGCGCAGAACGCTTCCGCCAAATGATTCGTGCCCGGAGGCCGTTCGGATTGGATGTGATTTGTATCACAGTGCCGGTGCGCGAGTGGCGACCGGCGGGTTGACGAGCCTCTAAGGTGCAGGGGTGGTCGCGTACATCACCCCCGGAACGGCTTTCGACAAGCACGGCAGGCCGTTCCGTCGGCGCAACTACGTACCCGGTCTGGCCATGCTCGCGGTGCTCGCCGTGGTGGCCCTCGTCTTCTGGTTGATCGCGTTCAACCGGCCCTCGGAAGTGCAGCAGGCGCTGGCGTGCAACGCCCCGCCTCCCGGCACCGGCGCCGCCGATCAGCCCACCCTCGGCGAACGGGTTCCGGTCTCCGACATGTCCGACGTCGTGCCCGCGAAACTCGTCGACACCAAGATCAACGTGCTGAACGCCAGCGGCCAGGGCGGGCAGGCCGCGGAGGTCGCCGGAGCCCTGCGCGATCTCGGCTTCGCCCAGCCGAACGCCGCCAACGATCCCGTCTACGCCGAGGTCCGCCTCGCATGCCAGGGACAGATCCGGTTCGGGCCTGCCGGGCGCGCCGCCGCGGCGGCGGTCTGGCTGGTGGCTCCGTGCACCGAGCTGTACCAGGATCAGCGCGGCGACGACACCGTCGACTTCGCGGTCGGCACGGAGTACACCGAACTCAGCCACAACGACGACACCGACGCGATGCTCGAGAGCCTGCGCCCGGACGCCACGCAGCCACCGGATCCGGCGCTGCTGAGCAAGATCCACGGCGCGGCCTGCTGACCGGGCCCGCGGCGCCCGGTCACCGCACCGGCGCGCCCGCGGTCCGCAATGCCTCCGACAGCCGACCCGCGATGCCCGGCGCCGCCGCGACGATGAACTCGTCGTCGCCACCGACCTCGGGCAGGTCGAGCACCGCGCCGGCCTCGGCCGCCACCAACGCGCCCGCCGCCCAGTCCCACACGTGCACGCCGTCCTCGTAGTAACCGTCGAGGCGACCCGCCGCGACCATGCACAGGTCCAGCGCGCACGACCCGATCCGTCGCACGTCGCGCACGACGGTCACCAACCGCGTCAGCACCCGCCCCTGCTCTTCACGCCGGTCCTCGTCGTAGGCGAAGCCGGTGCCGACCAGCGCCAGGGACAGGTCGTCGACGGCCGTGCACCGCAGGGCCGTCGTGACGCCGTCGCGACGCACCCGGGC
>JAQSXQ010000557.1 GCA_029256565.1 Mycobacterium sp. | reverse complement strand
GCCCTCCGCGCGCTCGCCGGCGCTGACCGCTTCGGTCTCCATCAGATGCAGCAGCTGCAGGCGCAGCATGTCCGCGATCATCGGGCCAAGCAGCGGCGCCACCTTCAGCAGCAGCGACTCGGTGCGCTCCGCGACGTCGAGTTCGGTGGCCCCCGGTTCGCTGACCGCCTGCAACGCCGCGAAGCGCATGACGTCGGCCGCGCGGGACAGCCCCTCGGTGAGCACTTGCACGACGAGCACGATCTGGTCGGCCGTGAAACCCAGCTCGATGAACTGCTGCGCGTAGCCCAGCGCCTCGCCGTCGATGCGCATCTGCACTTCGGCGTCGGGATCGTCGACCCGCGGCAGCCCGCTCGCCCGTTGCAGGCGCTGCAGCAGCTCGAGGTCCATCCCAGTCCGCTCACTGATCTCACGCGAGGACACCAGGTGGCCGTCGTCACCGAGGATGCGGCGCGACGCCAGCAGCATGGGTTGGTAGGCGTCGCGGATCTGTTCGACGGTCACGCCCTTGCGCAGCAGCCAGGGGATGAGTTCGGCACGCTCCGCGCGGGCAGTGCCCTCGAGGCCGTCGAGGAGGCCGGACGCCTCGACGTCGAAGGACTCGATGTCGAAGTCGGCCGTCACGGGGTCAACGTATACCGCGGACCGCGCGAATGGCCGGTGCGGTCGACGCGGGCAGCACCGTCGCCATGTCGTCGGGGTAGACGAGGTCGACGACCGCGGACTCGGGGAAGCGGTAGGGCTTGCCGAGCACCAGCCCGACGTACTGCCTGCGCAGTCGCGACATCTCGGCGCGCACGGTCACCACCCGCGACCGGTCGCCGTAGAGGTCGTCGGCCAACTCGGGCGCCGAACGGCCCTGGCGGTGAGTGGCGAGCACGTGCAGAATTTCGGCGTGCCGCGGCGAGATGTCCCGCCGCCACGTGCCGAACTGGCCGACCACGTCGAGCACCGGCGCGGCGCCGTCGCGCAGATCGAGCGTCACCCGCGAGGGGACCGCGGCCTCGTCGCCGTCGGTCTCGGCGAGGCGGACCAGCCAGCCGCCGGGCAGCGACTCGAGATCGCACGCGCCCAGCGACGGTATCCAGGCACGTCCGGGAGTGACGCTGCGCGGCAATGGGATTCGGTTGTGCGGGGGCAGCGAGTCGACGGCGGCAACCCAGCCGTCGGTGTCCACCGCCAACGCCGGTCGCCCGACGCGGGCCAGGATCGGGGCGGCGACGGTGCGCAACCGGTTCAGCGTCCGGTCGTGCACCTCGCGCAACTGCGATTCGGCGAGGCGGGCGACGAGGTCGACGAGCGCCACCGTGGTCGGGTGCACCGTCGCCGCGGGGCCCGAGACGTCGACGATGCCGACCACCTGACCGGTGCGCGGGTCCTTGATCGGAGCGCCTGCACAGGTCCACGCGTGATGGCTGCGCAGGAAGTGCTCAGCCGAGAACACCTGCACCGCCCGGTGCGAGGCGAGTGCGGTGCCGATGGCGTTGGTGCCCACGGCGCTCTCACTCCACTGGGCGCCCTCGACGAACCCCAGCCGGTCGGCGTTGCTCAGCACCCGCGGCGAGCCGTAGCGCCACAGCACCCGGCCGCGGGCGTCGGCGACGACGAGGATGTTGTCGCCGCCGTCGATCACCGAGTCGAGGCCGCGGGAGACGTCGTCGAGCACCGCGAAGAGCCCGGAGGCGTGGCGCAGCGCGTCGAGGCCACTGCTGTCGACGTCCGGCGGGTGATGGTGGTCGGGGTCGATTCCCTTGTTCAACAACCGGTTCCAGGAATCGGCGATCACCCCGCGCGGCCGGGCGGGCGACCGGTGACCCGCCATCGTGGCGTCGTAGACCTCCGACAGCAGCATGGCGTAGCTGCGCGGGTCGTCACCTGCCGCGACAGCGGGTTCTGGTACCGCCGAGGACGTGGCCATCACGTTCGATTGTGCTCCTCGTCACAGTGCAGTCCAAACGCGGGTGTCACGGAGTCACCGATAGACCATGCCTCCGTCGATCAGTCCGGCCTGGCCGGTCATGTAGTCCGCGCCGGGGCCTGCGAGATAGGACACGAAACCAGCTACGTCCTCGGGTGTCTCCGGTCGGCCGAGCGCGATGGTGGCGGCGAACTTCTCGAACGTCTCCCCCTCCGCGGCGCCGGTCAACTCGGCGAACCGCTTGTCGATCTCCACCCACATCTCGGTGCCCACCACACCCGGGCAGTAAGCGTTGACGGTGATCCCCTCGCCGGCGTGTTCCTTGGCCGCGGCCTGGGTGAGCGCGCGCACGGCGAACTTCGTCGCACTGTAGGGACCGAGCATCGCAAAGCCCTCGTGGCCGGCGATCGACGACGCGTTGATGATCTTGCCGGTGATCTCACCCGGGGTGATACCGAGTTCCCTGAACTTGGCGACCGCGGCCTGAATCCCCCACAGCACCCCGTCGACGTTGATCGCCCACAGCCGCGCCAGGTCGTCAGGCGTCACCTCCACGATGGGTCCGACGAGGGCGATGCCTGCGTTGTTCACCATCACGTCGAATCCGCCGAGTGCGGACGCGGCGTGGTCGACGGCAGCGAACACCTGCGCACGATCGGACACGTCGGCGACGAATGTCGTGGTCTTCGAGCCGATCTCGGCGATCTCCTCGGCGACGGCGGCGATCGCGTCGCCCGAGACGTCGACCAGTGCGACGTCGGCACCGTTGCGGGCGAGGTCGAGCGCAATGCCGCGCCCTATACCGCGACCGGCGCCGGTCACCAAGGCGACCGTGTCGAGCAGTGGCGGCGTGATGGATCTGGTCATGTCGAACCTCTCGCTGGATCTTCTCTGGCAATTCGGTCGTTCACGCCCCCGGGTCGACGAGGACCTTCATCTTCGTTCCGGCGTGCAGGGCCTCGAAGCCCTCGTCGATGACGTCGGCGATGGCGATCGGCGTCACCCACCCCGTCGTGTCGTACACGCCGCGCGACATCAGGTCGATGACCGCGGCGAAGTCGGGTGCGGTGT
>JAQSXQ010000013.1 GCA_029256565.1 Mycobacterium sp. | reverse complement strand
GCGAACCGCGGGGCCTTGACGACGACGTAGTCGAGCGTCGGCTCGAAGCACGCCGGCGTCTCCTTGGTGATGTCGTTGACGATCTCGTCGAGGGTGTAACCGATGGCGAGCTTCGCGGCGATCTTGGCGATCGGGAAGCCGGTGGCCTTCGAGGCCAGCGCACTCGACCGGGAGACCCGCGGGTTCATCTCGATGACGACGAGCCGGCCGTCGACCGGGTCGATCGCGAACTGGATGTTGCAGCCACCGGTGTCGACGCCGACTTCGCGCAGGATCGCGATGCCGAGGTCGCGCATCGTCTGGTACTCGCGGTCGGTCAGCGTCATCGCGGGCGCCACGGTCACCGAGTCACCGGTGTGCACGCCCATCGGGTCGAAGTTCTCGATCGAGCAGACGACCACCACGTTGTCACGGTGGTCCCGCATCAGCTCGAGTTCGAATTCCTTCCACCCGAAGATCGACTCCTCGATCAGCACGTTGGCCGTCGGCGAGGCGGACAGGCCGTCGCCGGCCATCCGCTCGACGTCCTCGACCGAGTACGCCATGCCGGAGCCGAGCCCACCCATCGTGAACGACGGCCGCACCACGACGGGCAGGCCGAGTTCGGCGACGGTGTCCCGGACCTCCTCCATCGTGAAGCACACCCGCGACTTGGCCGACTCGCCGCCGACCTTGGCGACGATGTCCTTGAACTTCTGCCGGTCCTCGCCCCGCTGGATGGCCTCGAAGTCCGCACCGATCATCTCGACGCCGTGGCGGTCGAGGGCCCCGTTCTCGTACAGCGCGACCGCCGTGTTGAGCGCGGTCTGCCCGCCGAGCGTGGCCAGCAGCGCGTCGATCTTGTTGCCGCGCTCGGCCTGCTGCACGATCACCTTCTCGACGAACGCCGCGGTGATCGGTTCGATGTACGTGGAGTCGGCGAACTCCGGGTCGGTCATGATCGACGCCGGATTCGAGTTGATGAGCGTCACCCGCAGGCCTTCGGCCTTCAACACCCGGCACGCCTGGGTGCCCGAGTAGTCGAACTCGGCGGCCTGCCCGATGACGATGGGGCCCGATCCGATGACCAGGACGTGCTTGAGATCTTCCCGACGCGGCATTAGCGCTCGACCTTCCCTGCCTTGGCTTCGGAGATGAGGTCGACGAATTGGTCGAACAGGTACGCGGCGTCATGGGGTCCCGCCGCCGACTCGGGGTGGTACTGCACCGAGAACGCCCTTCCGTCAAGGAGTTTGATGCCCTCGACGACTCCGTCGTTGGCGCACGTGTGGCTGACAACGGCCCGGCCGAACTGCGTGTCGAACTCCTCGCCGGCCTCCCCTTCGAGGGCGAAGCCGTGATTCTGCGAGGTGATCGCGACCCGTCCGGTCAGGTGGTCGACCACCGGAACGTTGATCCCGCGGTGACCGAAGGCCATCTTGTACGTCGAGCGTCCAAGGGCGCGGCCCAGGATCTGGTTGCCGAAGCAGATGCCGAACAGCGGTATCCCGGCCTCGAGGACCTTGCGGGTCACCTCGACGACGTGGTCGGCGGTCGCCGGGTCACCGGGACCGTTGGACAGGAACACCCCGTCGGGATCGAGCGCGGCGACGGCGTCGAAGGTGGCGTTCGACGGCACCACGTGGGTCTCGATGCCCCGCTTGGCGAAGTTGCGCGGGGTGTTGGTCTTGATGCCGAGGTCGAGCGCGGCAACCCTGAAGCGTCGAGGCCCTTCGGCTTCCACCACGTAGGTCGAGTCGGTGCTGACCTCGCCGGCGAGGTCCGCGCCCAGCATCGACGGCTGGCTGCGCACCCGGGCAAGCAGCTCGTCCACCTCGGCCAGGGCGTCGCCCGAGAACACGCCTGCCTTCATCGACCCCGCACTGCGCAGGTGCCGGACGACGGCGCGGGTGTCGATGCCCGCGATCCCGACGACTCCCTGGCGGACCAGTTCGTCGTCGAGCGTGCCGGTGGCCCGCCAGCTGGAGGCGCGCGGCGAGGGGTCGCGCACGGCGTATCCCGCAACCCAGATCTTGTCGCCGCGGCTCTCGGCGTCCTCACCGTTCCACCCGGTGTTGCCGATCTGCGGTGCCGTGGCTACCACGATCTGACCGTGGTAGCTCGGGTCGGTCAGCGTCTCCTGGTATCCGGACATGCCGGTCGAGAACACCGCCTCGCCCAATGTCTGTCCCACGGCGCCGAACTCGGTGCCGGTGAATACCCGACCGTCGTCCAGCACCAGCACTGCCCGACCGGCTTGCCTGCTCATCCGGCGTCCTCCTGTACCCAATTGGCGAGTTCGCGGCGGTCGTCGCCGCGGAACCCCGTGTCGATCTCGGTGCCCGACGGCAGCGTCCAGCGGATCGCCAGAATGCCGTCGTGCGTCACCACCTTGCCTGCGATTGCCCGTTCCGTTCGTATCGCTCTGATGGACTCGTCGGGGATCCAGATCGGGCTGGCGCCCGTGCGCTGCAACATGATCCCCTCGGGGTACCGGGTCAGCACCGCCTTGCTGCGGAAGCCGAGGTCGCCGACCGCGACCCGGTCGAGCCAGGCCGACGAGCCGCGCGCAGAAGGCGACTCGGACTCCTGACCGGGGCCGCCCTGCGCAAGCGGTTCGGATCGGGCGATGGTGCTGCCGACGTAGAGGCCGCGGGTGGCGGGAATCAGTGCAGGCCCGACGGTGTCCGGCATCGGCGGCAGCTTGCCGATCTGCTCCACCTGCCGCTGCGCGCGTCGCAACCAGCCGCGCATCATCTGCCGGATCAGCAGCGCGATGATCACGACCAGCACGGCGGCCATGATCAGCGAGGTGATCAGCGTGGAGTCATTCATCCGGGAGTCCGCTCTTGCCCTCGCGCGCAGTCACCTTGCCGCGCAACAGCGTCAGCGTCACGGTCGCGGGCAGTGTCATGGCCTCGTACGGCGTGTTGTCCGAGCGGCTGGCCAGCGTCCGTCCGGTGACGGTCCACTCGGTGTCGGGGTCCACCACGGTGAGGTTGGCCGGCTCCCCCACCTCGAGCGGACGCCCCTGGTCGGGCAGCCCGACGATCGCGGCGGGCGCCTCGCTCATCACCCGTGCGACGTCGCGCCAGGTGAGCAGTCCCGGCTGCACCATCGTCTGGACCACGACCGACAGCGCCGTCTGCAGTCCGAGCATGCCGGGCCGCGCGGAGGCGAACTCGCACATCTTCTCGTGCTCGGCGTGGGGCGCGTGGTCGGTGGCCACGCAGTCGATGACGCCGTCGGCGAGCGCCTGGCGCAGCGCGATCGCGTCGTCGGCCTCCCGCAGCGGGGGGTTCACCCGGTTGCGGCCGTCGTAGTCGGCGAGGCGCGCGTCGTCGAGCAGCAGGTGATGCGGCGTCACCTCGGCCGTGATCGAGATGCCCTGCTCCTTGGCCCATCTGATGAGTTCGACCGTGCCGACCGTCGACGCGTGGCAGATGTGCACGCGGGCGCCGGCATCGCGGGCCAGCAGCGCGTCGCGCGCGACGATCGACTCCTCGGCCGCGCGGGGCCACCCCGCCAGCCCGAGCCGGGCGGCGTTGGGTCCCTCGTGCGCGACGGCGCCCACGGTCAGTCGCGGCTCCTCGGCATGCTGGGCGATGAGCACGCCGAGTCCGGTGGCGTACTCCAGCGCCCGGCGCATCACCAGCGGATCGTCGACGCAGATTCCGTCGTCGGAGAACATCCGCACCCGGCCGACGCCCGCTGCCATCAGGCCCATCTCGGTGAGTTGCTTGCCCTTCAGCCCGACGGTGACCGCCCCGACGGGGTGCACGTCGACCAGGCCCACCTGCTGGCCGCGGTGCCACACGTGGTCGGTGACCACGGCGGTGTCGGCGACGGGATCGGTGTTGGCCATGGCGAATACGGCGGTGTAGCCACCCAGTGCCGCTGCCGCCGAACCGGTTTCGATGTCCTCGGCGTACTCGCGGCCCGGTTCGCGCAGATGCGTGTGCAGGTCGACGAAGCCCGGGAGCAGGACCTGTCCCCGGGCGTCGACGACGTCGGCGTCGTCGGGCGCGGTCAGGCCTGCGCCGATGTCGGCGATCTGACCGCCGGACACCAGCACGTCGACGGGCTCGCCCTCGCCGTAGGGGCGGACCCCGCGGATCAGGATGGGTTGGGACCCGTGAACTCGAGACGTCATGCGCTGACCTCCGCTCCGCTGCCGACCAGGAGGTGGAACAGCACCGCCATCCGAACGTGTACGCCGTTGGACACCTGTTGCAGGACAGCCGACTGCGACGAATCGGCGACCGACGACGCGATCTCCATGCCGCGCAGCATCGGGCCGGGGTGCAGGACGACGACGCCGTCGGCGAGCCGGCCGAGACGCTTCTCCGAAAGCCCGTAGCGCACCGAGTACTCGCGTGCCGAGGGGAAGAAGCCGCCGTTCATCCGCTCGGCCTGGACCCGCAGCATCAGCACCACGTCCGCGCCGGGCAGTTCGGCGTCGAGGTCGTGCGACACCGTCACCGGCCACGACGACACCCCGGTGGGCAGCAGGGTCGGCGGCGCGACGAGAACGACCTCGGCGCCAAGAGTGGCCAGCAGCAGCACGTTCGACCTGGCGACCCGGCTGTGCAGGACGTCGCCGACGATGACGACGCGCTTGCCTTCGACTCCCCCGAGTCGCTGACGGATCGTCAACGCGTCGAGCAGCGCCTGGGTCGGGTGCTCGTGCATGCCGTCGCCTGCGTTGATGATCGAGGGGCCCCCGGAGCCTTCCGCCGTCCACTCCGCCAACTGCTGCGCCGCACCCGACGCCGGATGCCGGATGATCAGCGCGTCGGCGCCCGCGGCGCGCAGGGTCAGCGCGGTGTCGCGCAACGACTCGCCCTTCGACACCGACGAGCCCGAGGAGCTGACGTTGATCACGTCGGCGCTCATCCACTTGCCTGCGACCTCGAAGGACACCCGGGTCCGCGTGGAGTTCTCGTAGAACATCGTGATGACGGTGCGACCGCGCAGCGTCGGGAGCTTCTTGACCTCGCGGCCGAGCAGCGCCTCGCGGAACCGGTCGGCGTCGTCGAGGATCGCGGTGGCCTCGTCGCGGCCGAGATCGGCCACCGACAGCAGGTGCCTGGTCATCGTTCCGAATCCTTGCTCTTCGCGCAAGCGCTCATCGCGGGGGCCCTCCCGTGTTCGCTATCGTCACGCCGTCGGCGCCGTCCTGTTCGGCGAACCGGACCTTGACGTTGTCCAGGCGTGAGGTGGGCACGTTCTTCCCGACGTAGTCGGCGCGGATGGGTAGTTCGCGGTGGCCGCGGTCGACGAACACCGCCAGCTGCACGATGCGGGGGCGGCCCACGTCGCGCAGTGCGTCCAGGGCTGCGCGGACGGTGCGGCCGGAGTACAGCACGTCGTCGACCAGGACGACGATCGCCCCGTCGACGCCACCGTCGGGGATGGTCGTCTCCGCGAGCGCACGCGGCGGCTTCGACATCAGGTCGTCGCGGTACAGCGTCACGTCGAGCGCGCCGGTCGCCACGTCGACGCCGGAGAAGTCGGAGATGTTGCGTGCCAGCCTGGTGGCGAGGGTGACGCCGCGGGTGGGGATGCCCAGCAGCACGACGCGCGGCGCATCGGGACCGCCGAGTGCGGTCTTCTCGATGATCTGGTGGGCGATGCGGGAGATCGTTCGGCTCACGTCTGCCGCGGACATCAGTTCCCGGTCGGGACTGGCGTCGGCAGAGCCGGCTGAGGCATTGGGCATGACGTACCCGGACCTCCTTCTCCGCCTCGCTGGACGGATCGTTAAAGGACGTCGAACTGCGCGGAACCTTACCACCGGCGCGGTGCGCCCGATTCGACGGCCTACGCTGAAACGCGATGAATCTCGACGGGAACCAGGCATCCATCCAGGAGGTGATCGACGCCGGGCTGCTGGCCGGCGCCGTGACGCTCGTCTGGCAGGGCGGCCGTGTGCTGCAGGTCAACGAACTCGGCCATCGCGACGTCGCCGCACGCGTCCCGATGCAGCGGGACACGGTGTTCCGCATCGCGTCGATGAGCAAGCCGGTGACCGTCGCCGCGGCCATGGCGTTGGTCGAGGAGGGCCGGTTCGCGTTGACCGACCCCGTCACGCCGTGGCTGCCCGAACTCGCCGACCTCAGGGTGATGGCGGATCCGGCAGGGCCGCTCGACAAGACGGTGCCGGTGCGCCGCCCCATCACGTTCGACGACCTGATGACCCATCGCAGCGGTCTGGCGTATGCGTTCTCGGTGGGAGCGCCGCTCAACCGGGCGTACGGAAAGCTGATGTTCCGTCAGGACCAGGACCGCTGGCTGGCCGAGCTGGTGAAGCTGCCGTTGGCCCACCAGCCCGGTGACCGGCTGACCTACAGTCACGCGACCGACGTCCTCGGCATCGCGCTGTCGCGCATCGAGGGCAAGCCGCTCTCCGAGGTGCTGGCGGAGCGGATCTTCGAGCCGCTGGGCATGACCGACACCGGGTTCTCCGTCACACGCGAGGGCCGCAGCCGGGCGGCGACGATGTACAAGCTCGAGGAGTCGGGCTCCGGTGGGTTCACGTTGCGCGACGACGCGATGGGACCGGCACCGTTGACGCCGCCACCCTTCTGCGCGGGCGGGGCCGGACTCTGGTCGACCGCCGACGACTACTTGGCGTTCGCCCGGATGCTGCTGCACGGCGGGACCGTCGACGGCGTGCGGGTGCTGTCCGAGGATTCCGTCACCGCGATGCGCACCAACCGGCTGACCGACGAGCAGAAGCGGATTCCGTTCCTGGGCATGCCATTCTGGCGTGGGCGCGGGTTCGGGTTGAATCTATCGGTGGTGACCGATCCGGCCCAGTCGCGTCAGCTCTACGGCCCCGGCGGCCTGGGCACCTTCAGCTGGCCGGGTGCCTTCGGCACGTGGTGGCAGGCCGATCCATCGGTCGACCGGATCATGATCTACCTGGTTCAGAACCTCCCCGACCTCAGCCCCGACAGTGCTGCCGCAGCGGTCGCAGGCAACACGTCCATGCTGAAACTCCAGGCGGCGCAACCGAAGTTCGTCCGCCACACCTATCGGGCCCTCGACGACTGAGCGTCAGACCTTGGCGATGTCGGCCGCGCGGGTCGCTCGGTGCCGACGCTGCACGATCAGCCCGGCGACGACGATGAAGATCGCGGAGATGGCCGACAGCAGGATCGCCTGCTGCTGATCGGAGTCGAATGCCATCAGCACCAGGATCGCGACGATGCCGACGATCGTCACCATGGTCAGGCCAGGGAACAGCCACATCGCCACCGGCGCCCGTTCGCCCGCGGCCCGCATCTTGCGGCCCAGCACCAGTTGGCTGGACGCGATCGCGAGGTAGACGAACAGCGCCACGGCCCCGCTGGTGGCCAGCAGGTACCCGAAGATCTTCTCGGGCAGCAGGTAATTGCCTGCGACGGCGAGGAATCCGACGACCATCGACGCGAGCACCGCCACCCACGGCGCACCGTTGCCTGCCACCTTGCGGACGGCCTGGGGCGCGTCGCGACGCTCGCCGAGCGAGTAGAGCATGCGGGAGGCCGTGTACAGCGCCGAATTCAGGCACGATGCCACGGCGGTGAGGATGACGAGATCCATGATGAGCTTGGACCCGGGAATGCCGATGGCCTCCAGCGTCGACTGGTATGAGCCGTCGGCCAGCTGGTCGTAGGGCATCAGGGCGACGATCACGAAGATCGAGCCGACGTAGAAGAGCGAGATGCGCCAGATGACCGAGTTGACGGCCTTGCCGATGCCCTTCACGGGGTTCGGCGACTCCGCGGCGGCGATGGTCACGATCTCGGTGCCCATGAACGAGAACATGGTGATCAGCAGACCCGCGATCACCGCGCCGAAGCCGTTGGGCATGAACCCGTCGGGCTGCCAGAGGTTTTCGATGCCGCTGACTCCGGAGTCGGGGATGAGACCGAAGATCGCCGCGACGCCGATGCCGATGAACGCGACGATGGCGACGACCTTGATGAGCGCGAACCAGAACTCGAACTCCCCGTAGTTGCCGACGCTCACCAGGTTGGTGATCGTCAGCAGCAGGGTCACGGCCAATGCCCAGATCCATTGCGCGCCACCGATGAGGTCGGTGAGGATCGCCGCGGCAGCCGTCGCCTCGACGGGAATCACCAGCACCCAGAACCACCAGTAGAGCCAACCCACGGAGAATCCCGCCCAGTGGCCGAGCGCCCGCTCCGAGTACACCGAGAACGATCCGGTGTCCGGGTTGGCGGTCGCCATCTCGCCGAGCATGCGCATCACCAACACGACCAGAGTGCCCGCCAGGATGTAGGAGATCAGGACTGCGGGCCCGGCCTCCTTGATCGCGTTCGCGGAGCCGACGAACAGGCCCGCGCCGATCACCCCGGCGATCGAGATCATCGTGATGTGGCGTGGCTTGAGGCTCGTGCCGAGACCTCGCTGCTCCCCTACCGCAGGCTCCGGTCCCACCGTGGTGTCGTCAGTCATCAACCTGCCCCCCGTTCCAGCGAGCTGTGTGTCAGTGCGACGCGCAGGAGCCTAGACTGCCCAGCGATCGAATCGGCGAAACCCCACTATGGATCGAGCCCAGACATGACCGTGTTGAGGACGCCCGACGATCGTTTCGCCGGACTGCCTGGCTTCGACCACGCGCCGAGCTACGTCGACGTCGAAGCCCGCGGCATCCCGCCGCTGCGCATGCACTACGTGGATGCCGGTCCCCAGGACGGCCCCGTCGCACTGCTCCTGCACGGGCAGCCCACGTGGTCGTACGCGTACCGGTCGGTCATCGACGTGCTGACCGCCGCGGGCATGCGCGTCATCGCACCCGACGACATCGGCTACGGCCGCTCCGACAAGCTCACCGAGGCAACGGATTACACGTTCGTCAGGCACGTGCAGTGGCTGACGAGCCTGGTCACCCGGCTCGACCTGACCGACGTCACCCTCGTGGTGCAGGACTGGGGCGGCCCGCTGGGGCTGAGCGTGCTGGCCCGGCACCCGCAGCGCTTCGCCAGGGTCGTCGCCACGAACACCATCCTGCACACCTGCGACCCGGCGCTGGCCGGACTGCTGACCTGGCCGCACCACGGTGTCGGCGACGACCGGGTGCTGCACGCCGAGACACTGCTCGACTACGTCAGCTTCTACCAGCGCGCCCCCGACATCACGCCGAGCTTCTTCCTCGACGCGGTCGCGGGGCCGCTGCCCGCCGACGTTCTCGCCGCCTACGACGCACCGTTTCCCGACCGGACCTACAAGGCGGGGCTGCGCCAGATGATCGCGCTCGTCCCGCTGACGCGCAACGACCCCGGTGCCGCGATCGGCAGGGCCACGATGACCGCCCTCGAGCAGTGGCACCGGCCGTTCCTGACCGCGTACTCCGACGGCGACCCCGCCACCGCAGGCTGGGATCACGTCTTCCGCAGCCGCATCCCCGGCGCCGCGGGCATGCCGCACCGGGTGATCAGCGGGGCAGGCCACTTCGTGCAGGAGCAGCGCGGCGAGGAACTCGGCGAGATCGTCGCCGAGTTCGTCCGTACGACGAGCTGACGGCTCCTAGGCCGAGCGGGACAGCACGCGGCCGAACTGCATCAGCCGCTGCATCTGTGCGAGACCGCCGTCGTCGACGGTCTTGGTGTACCGGAACGACTCGCAATACAGATCGGTGTCGACGACCGACTTCTGACGGGCGCGCGTGAGGAGCTGGGTGTACATCCGCAGCCGCACCTCGGCGAGCCTGCGGGTGCCGTCGGGAAGGATCTCGAACTCCGTGGTGAGGATGTGGTCGGTGATCGTCGACAGCAGGATGGTGCGCACCGACGCATCGAGGATCCGGCGCGGTTCCGATCCCGTGGTCACCGACGCGTCGTCGTCGGCCCGCCACAGGATCAGACGCCTGCCGTCGGTGGCGACGACCTCCTGCCACACCGCTTCGCCCCACGGCTCGTCGCTCTCACCGCGGGACATGATGAACGACGTGATCGACGAGAAGTCGACGACGGAGCGGAGCTGCTCGAGCGCCAGGTCGGGATCCCGCAGGTAGACCCGGGCTGCCTCGTCCACCGAGGTGTAGGGCGCCCAGTCCTGCGGGACGCCCACGCTCAGGCGTCCTCTGCAGGCCCGGCAGTGCCTCGGACGGCCGCCGCAGCCGCACGGATCTGCGGCGTCACGAGCATGACCTGGCCGAGGACCCCGTTGACGAAGCCCGGCGAATCGTCGGTCGACAGCTTCTTGGCCAGCTCGACCGCCTCGTCGACGGCGACGGGTTCCGGCACGTCCTCGGCGTGCAGTAGTTCCCACACCGCGACGCGCAGGATCGCCCTGTCGACCGCGGGCAGCCGTTCCAGCGTCCAGCCCTGCAGGTGAGCCGAGATCAGGTCGTCGACGTGAGCGGCGTGCTCGGTGACGCCCTTGGCGACGGTGACCGTGTAGGGGTTCAGCGTCGACACGTCCATGTCGGTGTGCGCCAGGGCGTTTCGCGACGATGCGATCTCGGCGGGCGTCATGCCGCGGGCCTCGGCCTCGAACAACAGGTCCACCGCGCGCTTGCGCGCCTGATGCCTACCCTTGTCCGGACCCTTGCGACTGCCTTCGTCGCCCGAGTAACTCCACTCGCCCTTGCTCGATATCCCGTCGCTCCGCTCGCCCCGGGCGAATCCCCCGTCGCTCCGGGTCGAGTCAGGCATTGACCCTTCCCAGGTAGTTGCCGTCCCGCGAGTCGACCTTCAGCTTGTCGCCGGTGTTGATGAACAGCGGCACCTGGATCTCCGCGCCGGTCTCGAGGGTGGCGGGCTTGGTGCCCGCGCTCGACCGATCACCCTGCAGGCCGGGCTCGGTGCTCGCGACCAGCAGCTCGACGGTCACCGGCAGTTCCAGGTACAGCGGCACGCCGTCGTGGAACGCGATCTGCACCGGCATGCTCTCGAGCAGGAAGCCGGCGTTGCGGCCGACCAGCGCCTCGGGCAGCGAGTGCTGCTCGTAGTCCTCGGAGTCCATGAACACGAAGTCGGCGCCGTCGCGGTACAGGTAGGTGGCGTCGCGGCGGTCCACCGTGGCCGTCTCCACCTTCACCCCGGCGTTGTAGGTCTTGTCCACGACCTTGCCCGACAGCACGTTCTTGAGCTTGGTCCGCACGAAGGCCGGTCCCTTGCCTGGCTTGACGTGCTGGAACTCGGTGATCTGCCAGAGCTGGCCGTCGATGTTCAGGACGAGGCCATTCTTGAAGTCGGCGGTCGATGCCACGTTGGGTACTACTCCTCAGCATGTCCGTGAGCGGCCTACCTCGTTGTCACGAGAGAACTGCAAGTTCCTTGGGGAACCGGGTAAGCAACTCGGGTTCGGGTGTGTGATCCCCGCCCACGACCAACGTGTCCTCAATGCGGACGCCGCCGTAGCCGGGCAGGTAGACACCGGGCTCCACGGTGACCGCAGCGCCAGCAAGCAGTGTACCGGCGGATGACGCGCTGATTCCCGGCGCTTCGTGGATCTGCAGTCCGACGCCATGCCCGAGCCCGTGGCCGAAGTTCTCCGCGTAGCCGGCATCGGCGATGACCTGGCGCGATGCACCGTCGACCGCGCTGAGCGCTACTCCCGGCGCCAGCGCCTCGCGGCCGGCGCGCTGCGCGGTGGCCACCAGGTCGTAGACGTCGCGCTGCCACTGCGCCAGCGGCGCCAATGCGAACGTGCGGGTCATGTCCGAGTGATACCCGGCGACCAGCGCGCCGAAGTCGATCTTCACGAAGTCGCCCGCCGCCAGCACGGCGTCGGTCGGACGGTGGTGCGGGATCGCCGAGTTGGTGCCCGCCGCCACGATGGTCTCGAAGGAGACGCCGTCGGCGCCGTGGTCGAGCATCCGCGACTCGAGGTCGCGGGCGACCTCCTTCTCCGTGCGGCCGGCTCGCAACCCGCCCGCGGCCACCAGATCGGCCAGCGCCGCGTCGGCGGCCTCGCAGGCCAACCGGAGCAGCGCGACCTCGCCGGCGTCCTTGACCTCGCGCAGCGCCTCGACGGTTCCCGCCGCACGGACGAACTCGATCCCGTCGGCCGCCTTCTGCAGCTGCGTAAACCCGTCGACGGTCACGACGTGGCTCTCGTATCCCAGCCGCCCGACCCCGCCTGCCGCCGCGCGGGCCGCGAGGTGGGGCCCGCAGGCCCGCTCGATGACCAGTTCGGCGTCGGGCGACTGGGCGGCGGCCTGCGTGACGTACCGCCCATCGGTCGCCAGCACCGGCACGTCGTGATCGGCAAGCACGAGTAGTGCGGCGTTCGATCCGGTGAATCCGGACAGATAACGCACGTTGACCAGGTCCGTCACCAACATCGCGTCGAGATTCGCCGCGTGCAGACGGCGACGCAACCGGTCCCTGCGGTGGGAAATCGTCACGGCGCATGACGCTACTCGCTACGCTGTGCCCTCATGAGTAAGTGGTTGCTGCGCGGATTGGTTTTCGCCGCCCTAATGGTCGTCGTCCGGCTCCTTCAGGGCGCACTGATCAACGCGTTCGAATCAAGTGCTCTGATCATCAGCATCGCGCTGGTCGTCTTGTACGCGGTGGCCGCGTTCATCTGGGGCAACATCGACGGTCGCGCCGACGCCCGCGCCAACCCCGACCCCGATCGGCGCGGCGATCTCGCGATGACCTGGCTGCTCGCCGGGCTGTTCGCGGGCATCGTCAGCGGCTTCGTCGCGTGGCTCATCTCGCTGTTCTACGACAACCTCTACGCCGAGGGACTGCTGAACGAACTGACGACGTTCGCCGCGTTCACCGCCCTGCTGACGTTCGTCGCCGCCATCGCGGGCGTCACGCTCGGCCGCGTGCTGGTCGACCGCAAGGCGCCGCCGGTGCAGCGCCGCTCCGCAGAGGACGACCGTGCCGACACCGACGTGTTCGCAGCGGTCGGCGCACGCGACTACCCCGAGGACGATCGTGAGGCCGAGGGCGCGCAGGCGGCCAGGACCGACCAGATCGGTAGCACTGTGACCAGCCCGCGCGAGTCCGAGGAAGCGGGCACTGCGCCCACGACCACCGAAGGCCGCCAGCAGCCCTGACGCGGGCGGTGCAGGGCTAGGACGCGGCCGCGAGGTAGCGCAGCGCGAGCAGGTATCCCTGCACGCCCAGCCCGACGATCACTCCGGTGGCGACGGCGCTCAGGTACGAGTGGTGCCGGAACTCCTCGCGGGCGTGCACGTTCGAGATGTGCACCTCGATCAGCGGTGCCGTCAACTCCGAGCAGGCGTCCCGCAGCGCGATCGAGGTGTGCGTGAGCGCGCCGGCGTTGAGGATGACCGCCTCTCCGGCGTCCGCGGCGTCGTGCACCCAGCCGAGCAGGTCGGCCTCGCTGTTGGACTGGCGCACCCGGACCGTGAGCCCGAGTTCGGCGGCCTCGCGTTCGATCAGCGCCACGAGGTCGTCGTGGGTGGTGCTGCCGTAGACCGCGGGCTCGCGCTTGCCGAGCCTGCCGAGGTTGGGTCCGTTGATGACGTTGACCGTGGCGGCGGTGGCGCTCATCGACGGGTCCCGATCTCCGAGTACGCGCCTGCCACCAGGGCCGGATCAGGCCCCTCCAGCCGGCCCGGCTTCGCAAGCCCGTCGAGCACGACGAACCGCAACACGCCCGCCCGGGACTTCTTGTCCCCCGCCATGTACTCCAGCAGCTGCGGCAGGGCGTCGGCGTCGTAGTCCACCGGCAGTCCCAGTGAGGTCAGGATCGTGCGGTGCCGGTCGGCGGTCGCGTCGTCGAGCCGCCCGGCCAGGCGGCCCAGTTCGGCGGCGAACACCAGGCCCACCGAGACCGCCGCGCCGTGACGCCAGCGGTACCGCTCGCGGCGCTCGATGGCGTGGGCGAGCGTGTGCCCGTAATTGAGGATCTCGCGCAGCGCCGATTCCTTCTCGTCGGCGGCGAC
>JAQSXQ010000556.1 GCA_029256565.1 Mycobacterium sp. | reverse complement strand
GCGGTGGTGTGGTCGATGTCGGTTTCGGTGGCCGGTTGCGAGCAGCCCGGGAACCGGCACGTGAGGTCTCGACAGCGCACGAACTCTGCCAGCTTGCGCGATGGTGTGTACCGGGGTTCCGGTGGGCTTTCGCCGGGGTGGCACACCTTGCAGGTTTTCGCGGTCAGTGCGAAGCGGCGCGCCAGGGATCCCGGGAGGAACGGGCCGCCGATGATGGCGCCGGGGCGGGTGGCGGGAGCTTGGCTATTGGCGTCGAGACCCGTTCCACTGGGGCGGGGAGCGCGATCCGAGGGCTGGTCATCCACCTTGCTGTTGGCGTCGCAGTCGACGTCGCCAGGATCGCTCCCAAACTCTGGTTGATCCGATGCCTCGGCGCCGGCTCTGCCACCGGCGTCGGCCTCGGGGACATCGCGGTGGCCTTCCGGGCCATCGGCGTCGCCAGCACAGGCGTCTTGAGCGTCCGTGCTTTCAGCCTTGAAGCCCTTGGCGTGGCCACCCAGCTCATCCCACGTGGTGATCTCCGACAGGGGCTTGTCGAACAGCGGCTCCGGTTCGCCGTCGAGCGCGGCGTCCTGCTCCTTGGCGGCATCGGACGCGTCGTCGAGGGTGTCCTCGTTGACCACCACGAAAACCACCGCATCGCCCTTGGCGGGCGTGTTGGGTCCGGGGCAGTCGTCGCTGCCACACAAACACGGCAGGTAGTCCAGACCCCGCAGGACCGAGTGGAACGAATCGGCGCGACGCTGCTCGACGGTCCGCGGATCGCCCGGGCACACGGTTCTCGCCAGGACGTTGAGGCGCTTCTCGACGGCCTTTCCGTCGGTCGCGAACAGCGTGCCGAACATCGTCGCCATGCCCGAACCGTCGTAATCGAACTGCACGTTGCGGCCCTTGGCCGTGAGCTTGGTGCGGTACACGCCGTGTGGGTCGTGCTCGGCGACGATCGCGTCGATGGCGTTGTTCAGCTTGTCCTCCGACATCGGCGCCCACCCGGTCAGGACTTCGGCGAAGGCCTTGTCGACCGCTTTCTGCGCGTCCCGGTCGCGTACCAGGGCGGTGCGGGTGGTGATCGCCGACACGACGCGGTAGGACACCAACCCCTGCGCGAAGAGCGCCGCGACCTCGGGCAGCCGATCCCGCAGTGCCGTCGCGATCAACAGCTGATGCGACGCGGCGCCCTGGGTGATGTTCTGCTCAGCGCCGATCTCGGCGCTGACCGCGCCCCAATTGTCGAGGTACCACTGCTCGCGATCCGCCGACCCGTCCGCCGCGTAGGCCCGATCCAACAGCACCACCATCGCGGCGAGCCGGCGGGCCGCGGCCGCGGCCTCCACCCGCGCCCACCCCGCAACCGTGCGAGAGGTCTGCGCCTCGCTCGCCAACTCTTCGAACATACTTTCGAATCTACCGCCTGGGTACGACAAGTCGAGGCGCCGAAAAGCGGTCGTGGCCAGGCTGTGGATGAAAGTCGCTCTGTGGATAAACCGTTGGGCAACGGCGTTTTCGTCAGACCCGAGGTGTAGAGAGTGGCACCTATCGAGTGGTCCCTACGCGGCGGTGGGCCGTGGAGCCGGCGGCGCTGCGAGCGTTGGATCCCGAGGGGCTCGCCGGGCACCGCGTTGTCGCGAATTGTCGCTCCTAGGCGGGCAATTCCGCAGGTGCCCCGCTCGCGGTCACCCGACCGCAGTCATCACCAGCAGACCCTCTCAGTACCCGCCCGGCCGGCCGTTCGCGACGTACCGCAGCCCGGCCCGGCGGACGGCATCGGCGTCGGCGACGTTGCGCGTGTCCACCACGACAGCGTCCGGCGCCTGCTCGGCCACCGCCGCCCAGTCGAGGCTGCCGAACTCCGGCCATTCGGTCAGCACCACGATCGCGTCCGCCGCCTTCATCGCTCGGTGCGGATCGTCGACCGCAGTCACGCCTGCCGACTGCAGCACCGCCGGGTCGATCGCCGCCAACCGCGGGTCGACGCCGTACACGTTCGCCCCCAACTCGGTCAGGTGCTCGCACACCGCCAACGCAGGCGAGTCGCGCGTATCGCTCGTATGCGCCTTGAACGCCAGGCCCAGCGCAGTCACCCGCGCACCGTCCAGCGGCCGGGCCATGTTGCGCTCCAACGCCTCTGCTATGCGAGCTGCCTGCCCCGCATTCGTGACGCGGCACGCCTCCACCTCCGCGAGCATCCCACCGTGCCTCTGCGCCACGTGCACCAGCGCCGCAGTGTCCTTCGGCAGGCACGACCCGCCCCACCCCGGTCCGGGCCGCAGGAACGCCGCACCAATCCTCGGGTCCGCACCCATGCTGCGCGTCACGTCGTCGACATCCGCACCCACCCGCGCGCACAAATCCGCCACCGAATTCGCGTACGACAGCTTCACCGCCAGGAACGCGTTGCTCGCGTACTTCGCCAGCTCGGCGCTCTCCGGGGTCATCGACAGCGTCGGCGCATCCGATCCGAGTACCTTCCGCAGCACCGCGACGTGATCGTCGTCCGTTGCGCCGACCACCACCCGGTCGGGATGACGGAAGTCGTGCACGGCGTGCCCCTCGCGCAGGAACTCCGGGGTCGACACGGCGCCAATCCCACGATCCCGCAACCGTTCCGACACCGACGTCGTGGTCCCCACCGGAACCGTCGACTTGAGCGCCACGACCGAACCAGGGCGCAACACCTCGCCCAGTTCGGCCACCACGGCATCGACCGCACGCAGATCCGCCGACCCGTCGGCATCACTGGGCGTCGGCACGCACACGAACACCACGTCGCGATCCGACAACTCCGCGTAGTCGGCGGTGAAGCGCAGCGTGCCCGCCGCGAGCCCCGCGCGCAGCGCATCCTCCAGGTCTGGCTCGCCGATCACCGAGAAGCCCTGCGCCAGTTGATCGAGCTTGCGCAGATCGACGTCCACGCACACCGTGTCGAACCCCCGCTCGGCCAGGCACACGGCGGTGGTCAGGCCCACGTAACCTGCGCCCACCACCCCTACTTCGACGTCGGTCACGAGGACTCCTTCAGAGCGGTGCGGACGGTATCGAGGACCTCCGCCGTGGACAGGGACAACAGCCCGGGGTCGGGGCGATCGGCATGCGGGTCGCCGACGTCGCCGGCCCACAGCACGTGATGACGCTCGAGCCGTCGCGGCCCCCACCGACTCGGCGGAGTGGGGCCGAACAGCAGCACCGACTCGGTGCCGGTGGCGGTGGCGACGTGCGCGACCCCGGTGTCGCCACACACCAGCAGCCGTGCATCGGCCACCAGTGTCACCAGATCCAGGAGATCGAGTTTCCCCGCCAGGACTGAAGATTCGGGCAGTCCGGCAGAGTCGGCCACCTGCTGAGCCAGGTCGCGCTCGGCCCGGGACCCGGTGACGACGACGTCGTACCCCTCGCCGGCCAACTCGGCGGCGACGGTGGCAAAGCGGTC
>JAQSXQ010000555.1 GCA_029256565.1 Mycobacterium sp. | reverse complement strand
TGTTCGTCACCCTCCAGGCGGGTGCGCCGGTCGTCCTCGACCCGTTCGGCCAGCGACGAGCGCTGGGCGGCAACCGCGTTCGTCGACTCCTGGGCGGTCCGCACGCCGTCGGCGAGCACGTGCTGCGTCTCCCGGGTGGCCGGGGCAACCGACCGGGCCTGCGCCGCGGCCGTCGCGAGCACGGCGGCGACCGCCAGCCCGGCGGTGAGCTGCCAGGCCCACTCGACGCCGCGGCGCCGCGGGCGGCCGACGGACTTCTCGGCCGCGGCGGCATAGCCGGGGTCGAGGTGGTCGGAGAGCAGTGAGCGCAGCAGCGACGGCACCGGGAGCAGCGTCGGGGCGTCGGCCTCGTGGGCATTGCGGCCGGCGTCGCGACTGAAGCCGCCGAGCGCACGGTCGTCGCCGGACATCAGGTCAGGCTTTCCCCGGCACCGAACGGCGCGGCAGCCGGCGCATCACCATGCCGACCTGGATCAGGTACAGCACCCCCGACCACAGGTACAGCGCCAGCCCCCAGATCACGAACGCCCATCCGACGGCCAGCACCACGCGACTCCACAGCGCGTCCCACTGGCCGAGCAGGATCAGCGGGAAGCCCGACATCAGCGCGAACGTCGCGGCCTTGCCCAAATAGGTCACCGGCAGCGCGGTCAGCCCGCGGGTCCGCAGCATCGGCAGCGTCGTGGCCAGGACGGCGTCACGACCGATCAGCACCAGCACCAGCCACCACGGGACGATGTGCGCCGCCGCGAACGCCACCGGCACCGCGAACATGTAGATCCGGTCGACGGCCGGGTCGAGGAGCTCCCCGAGCCGCGAGGACTGGTTGTCGTACAGCCGCGCGATCTTGCCGTCGGCCCAGTCGGAGGCGCCGCTGAACATCAGCACGGCCACCGCGGGCGCGTATGAGTGCGCGACCAGCAGCAGGTACAGGAAGACCGGGACGAGGATCAGCCGGATGATGCTGAGCACGTTCGGGATCGTCAGGACGCGGTCGCCGATCGCTTCGCTCCTGCCCGCGGTGCCGGATCCCCCGGTCGCTTCGCTCCTGCCCGCCGGACCCATGGTCATGAACCTAGCGGAACACTCCCGGCAGGCTCAGCGCCGACATCGAGTCGTCCGCCAACGGGTTGTCGTGAATCATGTACGTCCACGTCGACGTGGGCCGCGCCAGCTTCGACAGGTCCAGGCCGGGCTCGTCCTCGGTGACGTTGGCCGTCTCGAACGTCTGCTGAGCGGCCTCGATCGCGTCGGCGGCCAGCGACCCGAACGCATCGACGGCCAGCCGGTGGAACTCGTCGAGCGGGTTCTGCCGACCGAGCGCGCGAAGGTGGATGCTCTCCCGGACGTCGGACAGGTAGGCCTGGTGATCGGCCCAGCCGCGGTCGAGGTGATAGAGCATGATCAGCCGGCAAATGCGCTCCAGCCGCTCCTCGCCGATCTCCTCGAGCAGCAGTTCGTAGCGCTTCGGCGAACGCTCCGCCAGTTCCTGACGCGCGGTGTCGGTGCGCAGCAGCTTCTCCCGCCGCTCCGAGATGATGGACCGCTGCTGGGCCACCAACTGGTTGTACCGCCAGGTGTTGGCGTGCACGTCGAGCAGCTTGCCCTCGGCGACGCGCTGGGCGTGACCGAGCAGCTGGGCCGCCTTCTCGTGCACGATCCGGCCGTCCTCGTCGGTCTGCATCGGCAGTTTCTGCTGCTCGAGATTGGCGACGACGACGTCGTCCTCCCAGCTCGCGAAGAACACCGACGAGCCGGGGTCGCCCTGCCGTCCGGCGCGGCCGCGCAGCTGGTTGTCGAGCCGCTCGGTGTGATGACGTCCGGTGCCGATGACGTGCAGGCCCCCGAGCTCCGCCACCTCGTCGTGGCCCGATTCGTCGGACCCGCCGAGCCGGATGTCGGTGCCGCGGCCCGCCATCTGCGTCGAGACGGTGACCTTGCCGAGCGTGCCCGCCTCGGCGATGACGGCGGCCTCCTCGGCGTCGTTCTTGGCGTTGAGCACCACGGCAGGGATGCCGCGCTTGACCAGACGCTCGTGCAGTTCCTCGGACTCCGCGACGTCGCGGGTGCCGACCAGCACGGGCTGACCGGTCTCGTGCACGGTCGCGATGTGGTCGGCGACGGCGGCGTTGCGGGCGGCCGCCGTGATGTACACCCGGTCGTCGTCGTCCTCGCGGATGTTGGGAGTGTTCGGCGGGATCGGGGACACGCCGAGCTTGTAGAACTGGCGCAGCTGCTCGCCGGCCGCCAGCGCGGTGCCCGTCATGCCGCACACCCGCGGATACCGGTTGATCAGCGCCTGCACGGTGATGGTGTCGAGGACCTCGCCGGTCTCGGTGGGCTCGATGCCCTCCTTGGCCTCGACCGCCGCCTGCAGTCCGTCGGGCCACCGCTGCAGCGCGGCGATGCGGCCGCGGGAGGCGTTGATCAGCTGCACGCGGCCGTCGCGCACGATGTAGTGCACGTCGCGCTGCAGCAGGACGTGGGCGTGCAGCGCCACGTTGACCTCGGTGAGCGTCGTGCTGACGTGCTCCTCGGAGTAGAGGTCGATGCCGCCGAGCGCCTTCTCCAGCTTGCGGGCGCCCTCGTCGGTGAGGTGCACGTTGCGGCGGTCGGCGTCGGAGTCGTAGTCCTTGCCGGAGACGAGTTCCCCGACCAGCCGGATGACCTCGAGCCGCGGCGTCTCCCGGTGCGTGGTGCCCGCGAGCACCAGCGGAACCAGTGCCTCGTCGACGAGCACGGAGTCGGCTTCGTCGATCAGCGCCACGTCGGGATGCGGCGACACCAGGTCGGCGACGTCGGTGACCAGCTGATCGCGCAGCACGTCGAAGCCGATCTCGTTGACCGACGCGTAGGTCACGTCGCACCCGTACGCGGTGCGCCGCTCCTCCGGCGTGGACTCGGCGGTGATCCACCCGACGGTCAGTCCCATCGCCTCGAGCAGCGGGCCCATCCACTCGGCGTCGCGGCGAGCGAGGTAGTCGTTGACCGAGATGACGTG
>JAQSXQ010000554.1 GCA_029256565.1 Mycobacterium sp. | reverse complement strand
TGGTCCCGGGCTCCTTCGGTGGTTGCGTCATGTCCCGGTCCGCTCCACCCGCACGACGGCGATGTCGTCGGACAGCCCGCCGTGCGCCTGCGCGCGTTCACCTGCGCCGTCGATGATCGCCTTCACGAACTGCCGGCCCGGCAGGTCTGCCACCGACCGGGCGAGTTCGAGGAGCCCCTCCTCGCCGAGGCGCTCGTTGCCCCGGCCTGCGTGGCCCTCGAAGATGCCGTCGGTCAGCAGGACCAGGCCGTACCCCTGCGGCAACTCCAGCTCGCTCAGCGGCCAGTTCTGACCGTTGAGGCCCAGCGCGGGGCCTGCGGGCGGCTCGAGCCACTCGACGGTGTCGGCACCGTGCAGCAGCATCCCGGGGTGGCCTGCCCGGACGACGGTGAAGTGCCCGTCGGGCGCGAGCGCCACGCTCAGCACCGTCGCGAAGACACCGCTGCTCACCGGGCTCTCGGCGCGCAGGATCCGTTCGAGCTGGCGCATGCGCTCGTTGCCGCGCAGGCCGGCGAACGTCAGCGCCCGCCAGCCGATCCGCAGGGCGACCCCGAGCGCGGCGGCGTCGGGCCCGTGGCCCGCCACGTCGCCGACCATGACGTGGACCGTGCGGTCCGGGGTCTGGACGAAGTCGTAGAAGTCGCCACCGAGGAGGGCGTTCTGGTGGCTGGGGCGGTACTGGGCCTCGATCTCGACGCCAGGGTTCTCGTGCAGCAGCGGCGTCGGCAGCAGCCCGCGGGCCAGCCGGGCGTTCTCCAGCGCGGTGAGCTGGCTGGCGCGCAACGCGACCGCGGTGAGTTCGGCGCGCTTGCGTTCGATCGCGTAGAGCAGGGCGCGGCGCAGCATCTCCGGCTCCACCCGGCCCTTGACCAGGTAGTCCTGGGCACCCGACGCGACCGCCGACACCCCGAAGTGCTCGTCGAACAGGCCCGTCAGCACGACGACGGGAACGTGATCGTCACGCTTGGTGATGCGGTCGAGCGCGCTGATGCCGTTGGCGTCGGGCAGGTTGAGGTCCAGCAGCACGCAGTCCGGCCGCGCCTTGGTGAGTTCGCGCTCGGCGTCGGCCATCGACGGCGCCCACACCACGGCGATGTCGGCGTTGGTGTCGGCGATCAGTTCCTCGACGAGGATCGCGTCGGCCCGGTCGTCCTCGACCAATAGGACTGACAGCTGCTGGCCAGGAGCAGCTGGGTCGAATTCAGGTTTGAGCACGGGCTTCCGACGCATGTGGTGGTGGACGGGTGAACGATGCACTGACAATACCGACGACCGGCGGCGTCGTTGTGCTGGTTCGGAAGTTGACTAACGCGGCGTCGAGTCGCGCACGCCGCGGTAGATTCCGCGCCGCACGATCACGGGCATCAGCACGCGCTCGAACGACCACGCCGGGAACCGGAACGCGCGGCCGTTCGGCGCGAACACCTCGAGGCCGTCGCGCTGGATGCCGATGATCGATCCCCACCTGGAGTTCGGCGGGCGGTAGGAGCGCAGCGGGCGGCCCTCGAAGTGCGCGAGCAGGTTGTCTGCGAGCAGCCCGTCGGCCCGGTTGCGGGCCGAGCTGCGCTGCGGGTCGGTCGCGGCGACGTCACCCAGCGCGAACACGCCGCGGTGGCCGGGCACCTGGAGTTCGGGGGTCACGCGGACGAAGCCGTCGTCGTCGAGCAGCTCGGGCGGCAGCCACGCCGTGTTGGGGCGGACCCGGCCGATGGTCCACAGCACGGCGTCGGCGGCGGATTCGGGTTGGCCGGTGCTCCACCGGACCGGCCCGGTGGTGATCTCGTCGCCGGTGAAGTCGTCGGGCAGGACGGCGCGGTGCCCGGGGCGCAGTGTCACGCCTGCGTCGACGAGCCTGCGCTCGATCCTCGACCACGTCCGCGGGTGGTACTGGGTCAGCGCGCGGTCGCCGGGGAAGTACAACTCGACGCGCTTGGCGGGCCAGGTTCGCGCGATGTTCGCGGCACTGCTCACCGCGGCCGCACCACCGCCGACGACGATCACCGACGCCGAGGCTGCCAACCGGTCGTGCGCCGCGTGCAGGTCGGCGCCGATCTCGGTGTGCGACTGCAGTGTCGGCTGCCGCCAGAAGCCGTTCGTGACACCCGTGGAGATCACCAGTGCGTCGTAGCCGACGGTCGCCGTGTCCCCGTGGGCCGTGCGCACGGACACCGTCCGGCCGTCGAGGTCGGCGCCGGTGAGGGTGCCGTGCACGGTGCGTACCCGATCGAGTCCGCGGAACCGGTCGAACGAGATCCAGTTGTGCTGCGCCCAGTGGTCGGGTCTGCTGATCCGCCAGCCGAGTTCCTGCCCGCTGACCAGCCCCGGCTTGGCCGAGATGCCGACGACGTCGACGTCGGGCCGCTTGGCGAGCTTGATCGCGGTCAGCACGCCGCTGTCGCCTAGGCCCGCGATGACGATGCGCTTCACGAGTGGCCGCGCTTGGGTGGGCGGGGCACGAACGTGGACACCCGGTCGATGACCTGCTGGTACTCGGGGCGGCGCTGCAGGCTGCGTTCCTCCATCATCGGGATGCTGGCGCCGAGGAAGAGCGCGAGCATCACGGCCGCACCGGCCATCAGCCACCAGGCGTCGGCGGGCGCCGCGGCCACGCCGAACAGGCCGAGGGCGAACCAGAACCCGAACTCGCCGAAGTAGTTGGGGTGCCGCGACCACGACCACAGCCCGCGATCCATCGCCTCGCCCGGCTTGCGCACGCGCGCGAAGCGGTGCATCTGCACGTCGGCGACGAGCTCGAGTGTCACCGCCGCGACGCCGATGACGAACGCCACGACGGCGAGCCAGGCGATCCCGTCACCGGGCCGGGTGACCGCGACGTACACCGGCACCATGCCGAGGAACACCTGCAGCGTCGGGATGACGTGGATGGCGACCAGGTCGGCGGCGAACTCCCACTTGCCGGCCCGGTCGCGGAACATCGGGTAGCGCCAGTCCTCGTGGTGCAGGCCGGGGAAGGCGTACACCCAGTTGCCGGTCAGGCGCAC
>JAQSXQ010000553.1 GCA_029256565.1 Mycobacterium sp. | reverse complement strand
TGCGAGCGAATGGGATTCACCCGACGTGTTCGACATCCGGCGGGACGCCGGCCGCCAGCTCGGTTTCGGCAACGGCGCGCACGCCTGCGCCGGGCAGGGACTCGCGCGGCTCGAGACCACCGCGATGCTGCGCGCCCTGCTCGACCGCGTGGAGCGGATCGAGACGACGGGACCGCCAGAGTGGGCGCTGAACAACATCATTCGCCGTCACGCCCGTCTGCCGCTGCGGCTCGTCGCTGCCTGAGGCAAAACGCGGAACGGTCAGGCAGCGGAATCCGGGTGGATCAACGCGTCGAGGTCGGGCAGCGGGCGCTGGCAGATCTCGCGTGCCTCCTCGGGTGGGACGCCCAGCAGGCGCAGCAGATCCTCGGTCGTCTTGTCGGCGGTCGCCGCGTCGTCCCTCTCGGGGTGGTCGCGGATGAGGGCGCCCATCCCCATGAGGGCGCCTGCGGCGATCGCCAGCGCGAGTTCGGGATCGTCGGTGGTGAAGCGGCCGGCCCTGGCGGCGGCTTCGATGTCCCGAAGCGCGCGCGGTGCCAGCCCCCGCTCGGAGGCCATCAGCGACAGGCCGTTCGCCAACAGAATCTGGGACTCCTGTGGGCGCCGGCGGAAGAGTCGACCGGTCAACCGGAAGCTGCACGCGAACGTCTCGGCGGGGTCGTCGATCGCCGAGGTGAGTTCGTCGAGCAGGGCCCCGTGGGCGTCGAGTGCCTCGGCGACGGCCGCTTCGAACAGCCGCTCCTTGCTCTCGAAGTGGTTGTAGAACGAGCCCATGCCGACGTCCGCGGCCTGCGTGATCTCGAGAACGGGGACGTTGACCTTGCCCTCGGCGATGAAGGCCTGCGCCGCCGCGATCAGGGCCGCGCGGGTGCGCTGCTTGCGCCGCTCGAGACGGTTGACGGGCGCGGATGACTCCTGGGGCATGCGGGTCCTCTCGGTTCGTACGTTCAGATCATAACTGAGGATTTCGTCAGATTCGCTTGACTGACTGGAGCGTCGTATGTGACGATTTCGTCAGGAGGTGGTGAGCGATGACTGACGCAACCGGAACCCACACCGATCTGCACAGCGAGCAGGGCGCACACCGGGGCGAACACCCGGGCCGGTCCCGCAATCCGGTGATCAAGGTCCGCGACATCGCGTGGCTGGAGTTCGAGAAGCCCGACCTGATGCGGACCGAGGCGTTCGCGCGGGCGTTCGGCTTCCACACCGTGCTGAGCAGCCCGACCGAACTGCAGCTGCGCGGCACCGAACCCGGCGCGCCCTGCGTCATCGTCCGACGCGGCACCCGGTCGCGCTTCGCGGGCGTCGCCTTCGCCGCCGACGACGAGATCGACGTGCTGCGCCTCGCCGACGCCCGCAGCGCCCCCACGCGCGCGCTGCCCGAGAGCATCGGCGGCCTGTCGGTAGACCTCGTCGACCCCAGTGGCGTCCCCGTGCGCGTCGTCGCGGGCACGCACGCGCTGCCACCCCTGCCTGCGCAGGAACCGTTGCTCCTGAACACCGGCCGCGACGTCCGGCGCGTCAATGCCACCCAGCGGCCGCGCCGGGTTCCGGCACGCGTGCAACGCCTCGGACACGTCGTCCTGCAGTCGACGAAGTACCGCCAGACCCTGAACTGGTACCTCGACAACCTCGGCATGATCGTCAGCGACTTCCTCTTCTTCCCCGGTCAACGCGACCGCGGGCCCACGATGAGCTTCATCCGCTGCGACAGGGGCGCCACGCCCGCCGATCACCACAGCCTGGCGCTGGCGCTCGGACCCGCCAACCGCTACGTGCACTCGGCCTACCAGGTCGCCGACCTGGACGCGTTGGCCGCAGGCGGGGAGTACCTCGCCGAGCGCGGCTACACCCGGTCATGGGGCATCGGCCGCCACATCCAGGGCAGCCAATTGTTCGACTACTGGCGCGATCCCGACGGATTCCTGGTCGAGCACTTCGCCGACGGCGACGCGTTCGACGCCGACGTGGCGCCGGGCTGGGCACCGTTCACCGCGACCGGGCTGTCGCAGTGGGGGCCGCCCGTCTCCAAGGACTTCCTGGGGACCGACCCCAGATCCGCACGCCACGAGCTGGTTTCGATGCTCAGCGCGCTGCGCGACGACAACGAGTTCACCGCCCGCCGCCTCGTCGGCCTGTTGAAAGTAGCCACCTCGTGACGATCACCGTCCTTCGTACCGCCGAGGCCTGGTGGGTCCGCACGGCCGCAGGCGCCGCCCGCGTCGACACCACTGCGGCCACCACCGCGGACCTGTTGGCCGACCGCGCCGCCATCACCGCCGCCGCCGCGAGCGCCGACACCGTGGACGTCGACACCCTCGCGCTGGTCTCCCCGATCACCAAGCCGTGCCGCGTCATCGCGCAGATGACCAACTTCGAGTCCCACGTCCGTGACGCCGGCATGGACCCGAAGACGGTGCCACTGACCTTCTTCCGCAAGTCCTCGGCGTCGATCAGCGGTCCGGTCGACGACGTCGTGAAGCCGTCGCACGTCCGTCTGCTCGACTACGAGGTCGAGATCGGGCTGGTGATCGGTCGCGACGTTGCCGCCGGCACCTCGATCACCGAGACCACCCTGCCCGAGATCGTGGCCGGGCTCGTCATCACCAACGACGTGTCGGCTCGCGACATCCAACTGCCACAAACCCAGTTCTACGAGGCGAAGTCGTACCCGACCTTCACGCCCGTGGGTCCCGCGCTGGTGCTGCTCGACGCCGGGGAACTCGCGCGCTTCGCAGACCTGCGGCTCCGGCTGTCGGTCAACGGCGAGGAGCGCCAGAACGCACTCGTCGAGGGGGACATGCTCTACCGGCCGCTGCAGGCACTGCAATCGCTGATCCGGTTCCAGGACCTCAGCGCCGGCGACCTCATCTTGACCGGGACCCCCGTCGGCACGGCGCTCAGCGCGCCGCCCAAGCCGATCGAGATCATCGGTTCGCTGCTGCCGCCCGCGGTCAAGTGGAAGGTGTTCTTCAAGCGCCAGGCCGCCCGACGGGCGTCACGGCGGCCACGCTGCTCGCCCAGTACGGCGTCGAGACGCTGGTGCTCGACCGGTGGGCCGCTGTCTATCCGCAGCCCCGGGCGGTGCACATGGACGACGAGGTCGTGCGCATCCTGGCCCGGCTCGGCGTCGCCGACGAGTTCGCGGCGATCTCGAGACCCGCGCACGGGCTGCGGTTGGTCGACGACGCTCACCGCGTGCTCGTCGAGTTCAGCCGGGACACCCGCGTCGGCGTGCACGGTTACGCGCAGGCCAACATGTTCGATCAGCCCGACCTCGAGGCCGTGCTGCGCGCGAACCTGACGCGCCACCGTCGTGCGTCGCTGATCGGCGGCGTCGAGGTCACCGACGTCACCGCCTCGGAACGCGGTCGAACGCGCATCACCTACACCGACCGCACCACCGGTGTCGAGCACGCCGTCGACGCCGACTACGTCCTGGGCTGCGACGGCGCGAACAGTCTGGTGCGGAGGTGCATCGGCGCCGCGATGACGGACCTGCGGTTCCGGCAGCGCTGGCT
>JAQSXQ010000552.1 GCA_029256565.1 Mycobacterium sp. | reverse complement strand
CGCGAACTGACGTTCTCCCCGCCGGTGATGATCACGTCCTTGCTGCGGTCGAGGACGACGAGCCGGTTCGCCTCGTCGATCCGTCCGACGTCGCCGGTGTTCAGCCAACCGCCGTCGGTCACCGGCCGCGGATCACGCCAGTAGCCCGCCGCCACCTGCGGTCCGCGCACCTGGATCTCTCCGACGTCGCCGCTTGCGATGCGGACCTCCACGCCGCTGTGCGGTCGCCCCGCCGTGGCCAGCACTCCTGTGTCACCGGTGGCGCCTGCCCGGTGGTCGTCGGGGCCGAGAAAGGTGACGTTGCCGCCGGTTTCGGTCATCCCGTACCCCTGGTGGAAGCCGACGTCGAGACGGGCCATGGCGCGGCGCAACAGGTCGGCGGGGATGGCCGCGGAGCCATAGGCGATCTCACGCAGCGTCGGCAGGTCGGCGCCCGTCTCGTCCAGGTGGGCGAGGAGCCCGTGCAGCATGGTGGGTGCGAGCGAACACGACGTGACGCCGTGGGCCTTCACGGCGGCGACGAAGGCCTCCGGCCGAAATGCGGGTACCGGCACCACGGTGGACTGCGCTGCGTGGTGGACGAGCACGTTGTAGCCGGCGACGTGGCACATCGGAAACGGCAGCAGGTAGACCCCGCCCGAGCGCACGGACCGGCCCTCGACGGTGCCGCGCACCGCGGCGGTGATCGACCGATGCGTGTGCAGCACCCCCTTGGGGGCGCCGGTCGATCCACTGGTGAACAGCAGCCAGGCGACGTCGTCGGGGTTCGCGCCGACGGTTCCCTCCGAATACCGCTGTGCGGCTTGCCATTCCGGGGAGTCGAAGCGGATCGCCGGCGCGGTCGTCGTGGGCAGCGCATCGAGGTAGCGGGCGTCGCCGACGATGATCGCCGGTTCGATGGCGGTCAGCAGTGACGTCTGCTCGCTGGTGCTCAGTCGTTGGTTGACCAGCGCCAGCACCGCACCGCTGCGCGGGATCGCGTAGTACAGCCGGGCGTAATCGACGCCGTTGTCGGCGATGACCGCGACGCGCTCGCCGCGTCCGCATCGCTGCGCAGCCCATCCCGCGAGGCGCGCGATCTGCCGGTCGAATTCGGCGAACGTGGTCGAGGTGCCGTCGTCGGCGATCACGGCGGACCGATCGGGCACGGCCCGTGCTGCCGACGCCACCAGGTCGTGCAGGAGCGGGCCGTCGGTCGGCATCGGAGTTCAGGACCCCGTCTCGGCGACCCGCCGCCGGTAGGACGACGGCGTCTCGCCACAGAACTGGGCGAAGCATCGGGTGAAGGAGCTGAGGTTCTCGAACCCGACCGCCGTCGCCGTCGCCTGCACCGACTGACCCGGCGCGGCGAGAAGCGCCATCGATCGCAGCATCCGCGCCTGCAGAAGATAACTGCGCCAGGACATTCCGAGGGTGTCGGAGAACAGCCTGCGCAGCGTTCGCTCCGATACGGCCACTGCACGGGCCACCTCGTCCGCGGTCACGGAATTCAGGTGTTCCTTGGTGTAGGCGAGCGCGGCGGCGACGATCGGATGGTCGGAGGTCGGAAGGCTCAGCGGCGCCTCGTGATCGAGTGCCTCGGCGACCAGCGCGGCGAGGGTGCGGAAGAAGTCATCGGACCTGCCGTCGCCTTGGGCTCGGTCGATCGGCCAGCGCAGCGCGTAGATCATCATCTCGCGGATCAACGGTGACACGGCGATGATGCGCGCCCGTCCGCCCGCGTCGCGAATCAGTTCCGGGGCGAACATCACCGCGACGGTCTTGACGTCCGGATTCATCACCGCCTGGTGTTCCAGGCCCACTGGGATCCAGGCCGCCTGCTGCGGCGGCAGCAGGTAGTGAGCCGAGTCCGTCTCCACCTCGACGACACCGTGCAGGGCGTACTCGATCTGATGCACCTCGTGCGAGTGCCACCCGGTGATCAGCCCGTCACCCTGGTACAGGTAGCTGCCCGCCATGGCGCGGCCGCCGCGGCGCAACTCGATCACCGGCCGGAACGCGGCGTCGCGGGTGGTCGCCCGAGCCTTGGCCGAAAGAGTCAAACCTCTGTCCGAAGGTGCAGAGACGGTCACGGGATCCGAGGGTACTAGTTGAGACATGAAAGCCGAAGACCTGATCCTGGTGAGCATCGACGACCACGTCGTCGAGCCGCCGGACATGTTCCTCAACCACGTTCCTGCCAAGTACAAGTCCGAGGCCCCGATCGTCGTCACCGACGACAAGGGTGTCGACCAGTGGATGTATCAGGGCAGGCCACAGGGCGTCAGCGGGCTCAACGCCGTGGTGTCCTGGCCGCCGGAGGAGTGGGGCCGCGACCCCGCCGGCTTCGCCGAGATGCGGCCCGGCGTGTACGACGTCCACGAGCGCGTCCGCGACATGAACCGCAACGGCATCCTCGCCTCGATGTGCTTCCCGACCTTCACCGGGTTCTCGGCACGCCACCTCAACATGCACCGCGAAGACGTCACGCTGGTCATGGTGTCGGCCTACAACGACTGGCACATCGACGAGTGGGCGGGCAGCTACCCGGACCGCTTCATCCCGATCGCCGTGCTGCCGACGTGGAACCCCGAGGCGATGTGCGACGAGATCCGCCGGGTCGCGGCCAAGGGTTGCCGTGCGGTCACCATGCCGGAGCTGCCCCACCTGGAGGGGCTGCCCAGCTACCACGACGAGGACTACTGGGGTCCGGTGTTCCGGACGCTGTCCGAGGAGAACGTCGTGATGTGCCTGCACATCGGCACCGGCTTCGGAGCGATCAGCATGGCGCCCAACGCGCCGATCGACAACCTGATCATCCTGGCCACGCAGGTCTCGGCGATGTGCGCACAGGACCTGCTGTGGGGGCCCGCGATGCGCAACTACCCGGACCTGAAGTTCGCGTTCTCCGAGGGCGGCATCGGCTGGATCCCGTTCTACCTCGACCGCAGCGACCGGCACTACACGAACCAGAAGTGGCTGCGCCGCGACTTCGGTGACAAGTTGCCCAGCGACGTGTTCCGCGAGCACTC
>JAQSXQ010000551.1 GCA_029256565.1 Mycobacterium sp. | reverse complement strand
GGCACCAACAACCTGCCCGACTGCTCCAACATGTGCCACGAGTCGTCGGGTGCCGCGCTGACCGAGAGCATCGGCATCGGCAAGGGCTCGGTCACGATCGCCGACGTCACCGAGGCCGACCTCATCATCGTCGCGGGGCAGAACCCCGGCACCAACCATCCGCGCATGTTGTCGAGCCTGGAGAAGGCGAAGGACAACGGCGCCAAGATCATTGCGATCAACCCGCTGCCGGAGGCCGGCCTGATCCGCTTCAAGGATCCGCAGAAGGTCAACGGCGTCGTCGGTCACGGCGTCCCGATCGCCGACGAGTTCGTGCAGATCCGCCTCGGCGGCGACATGGCCCTGTTCGCCGGTCTCGGCCGCCTGCTGCTCGAGGCCGACGACCGCGCGCCAGGCACGGTCGTCGACCGCGAGTTCATCGCCGATCACTGCGCCAACTTCGACGAGTACGAGAGACGCACCCGCGCAATCGATCTGGACACGGTCGTCGAGGCCACCGGCATCGACCGCGCGCAGCTCGAGCAGGTGGCCCGCATGCTCGCCGACTCCGAGCGCACCGTCGCCTGCTGGGCGATGGGCCTGACCCAGCACAAGCACGCGGTGGCGATGATCGCCGAGATCTCCAATCTGCTGCTGTTGCGCGGCATGATCGGCAAGCCCGGCGCGGGCCTGTGTCCGGTGCGCGGCCACTCCAACGTCCAGGGCGATCGCACCATGGGCATCTGGGAGAAGATGCCTGAAACGTTCCTCTCGGCGCTGGACCAGCGTTTCGGGATCGCCAGTCCCCGCGAGCACGGCCTCGACACCGTGGGCGCCATCCGCGCCATGCGCGACGGCAGCGCGAAGGTGTTCATGGCGATGGGCGGAAACTTCGCCCTTGCCACGCCGGACACCGCGGTCACCGAGGCCGCGCTACGCAATTGCTCACTGACGGTGCAGGTCTCGACCAAGCTCAACCGGAGCCACGTCGTGCACGGCAAGACCGCGCTGATCCTGCCGTCACTGGGCCGCACCGACCGCGACGTCCAGGCCAGCGGCAAACAGCAGGTCTCCGTGGAGGATTCGATGTCGATGGTGCACCTGTCGCGCGGCAGCCTGCACCCGCCCGGCGAGGAGGTGCGCAGCGAGGTGGCGATCGTCTGTCAGCTCGCCCGCGAACTGCTCGGGTCGGCACACCCGGTGCCGTGGGAGGCGTTCAACGACGACTACGACACGATCCGAGACGCGATCGCCGCGGTGGTGCCGGGCTGCGCCGACTACAACGCCAAGGTGCGTGCGCCCGACGGATTTCAGCTTCCGCACGGCCCGCGCGACTCCCGCGAGTTCCCCACCCACACCGGGAAGGCGAACTTCGCCGTCTACCCGCTGGAATGGGTACCGGTGCCCGAGGGCAGGCTGGTGCTGCAGACGCTGCGCAGCCACGACCAGTACAACACCACGATCTACGGCCTCGACGACCGCTACCGCGGCATTCGCGGTGGCCGCCGGGTGGTGTTCGTGAACCCCGCCGACATCGCGGCATTCGGCCTCTCCGAGGGCTCTCGGGTCGACCTGGTGTCGGAGTTCGCCGACGCCGACGGCAAGATCTCCGAACGGCGCGCGAAGGACTTCATGGTGGTGCCCTACTCGACGCCCGTCGGCAACGCCGCGGCGTACTACCCGGAGACCAATTCGCTGGTGGCGCTCGACAACGTCGCCGAGAAGTCCAACACCCCGGTGTCGAAGGCCGTCGTCATCCGGTTCGAACCGGCCAGCGCGGCAGAGGATCTCGTCAGCGGGGCGTCATGGGACGCGTGACGGTCCGGCGGCGCGCCAGTCACCTCACCGCCGAGTCGACCACCACCAGGCCCGAGACGCTGGCCGTCGAGGAGCCGCTCGAACTGCGGATCGACGGCACCGCCATCACCGTCACCATGCGTACCCCCGGCTCGGATGTCGAACTGGCACAGGGCTTCCTGCTCACCGAGGGCGTGATCGGCGGCCGTGACGACATCGCGCGGGTCGAGTACTGCCGCGGCGCGGGGGAAGACGGGCTGAACACCTACAACGTCCTCGACGTCCGGTTGACGCCGGGCGTGCCGATGCCCGACGTCGACGTGACCCGCAACTTCTATACGACCTCGTCGTGTGGCGTGTGCGGCAAGGGCTCCATCGACGCCATCCGCCAGATCAGCAGGCACTCCCCCGGCGACGACCCCACCGTGGTCAGCGCCGAGACGCTGACCGCGATGCCCGATCAACTCCGCAGCGCTCAACGCGTTTTCGCCAGCACCGGCGGCCTGCACGGGGCGGCGCTGTTCACCGCGGACGGCACGATGCTCGTGGTACGCGAGGACATCGGCAGGCACAACGCCGTCGACAAGGTGATCGGGTGGGCCGTGGAGAACCAGCGCGTGCCGCTCACCGGCACGGTCCTGCTGGTCAGCGGCCGCGCGTCGTTCGAACTCACGCAGAAGGCCGTGATGGCGGGCATCCCCCTGCTGGCCGCCGTGTCGGCGCCGTCGTCGCTCGCCGTCGACCTCGCCACCCAGGCCGGCCTGACGCTGGTCGCCTTCCTGCGCGGCCAGTCGATGAACGTCTACAGCAGGCCCGACCGCGTCGTGCACTGACACCTCTGCACCAGTTCTCCACGCTTTCTCCATACGACCTCCAAGTGCGGACACCCTCGATCGCGAAGCATCGACGTCAGTCGTAACCCGCTTCGAGAGGACGTTCACCATGGCCGAGATCCTGATCGCCGCCTGCCCACCCCTAGGACACGTCGCACCGTTGGCGAGCGTCGCGCGCGGCCTCGTCGCACGCGGCGACCGCGTCACGTTCCTGACGTCGGCCAGGCATGCCGACAGGGTGCGCGCGACCGGCGCGCGCTTCCACCCACTGCCCTACGGCGCCGACTACGACGACTCGTCCTTCGACGCCGACCTTCCCGGCCGCGCCGAGACGTCGGGCGTCGCACGGGTCAACTTCGACGTCGAGCACGTCTTCGTGCGTCCCATGCCGCACCAGGCCGCCGC
>JAQSXQ010000550.1 GCA_029256565.1 Mycobacterium sp. | reverse complement strand
TATGCCGACGACATGTCACTGTCCGTGCTCGGCACCGTGATCCCCATGCTGGAGGTGGCGCTCGACGGCGCGCTGCTCAAGTTCCTGCTCGACGAGGTCGACGATCCGGTCTGTCACCAGGTGTTCGAGAAGATCAACAACGACGAATCCCGCCACATCGCAGTGGACTTCGAGGTGCTCAACCTCATTGGCCACGCGAAGGCGCGCAAGCTCGCCGTCGACTTCGTCGGCAGCTTCGCCACTCCCGGCCTGATCATCGGGATGATCATGTACGTACCGCTGCTCAACCGGATGCGCAACAACATCGTCGACATGGGGCTGGAACCCGAACGCCTGTACAAGGCCATGATGCGGTTCAAGGACCTCGGTGGGCGCGCCGAATACACCTGGCGTGTACCGACATACCAGATGCTCAAGCTCCACGCACGCATGGTGGTCAAGCCCGACAACCCCTACCACTGGATCGCCAACCCCATGGTGTGGGCCTCGGATCGCTACCCGAAGAAGCTCTTGAGCCCCATCCCGACCTGGTTCAAGGAACTCACCCACGAGCCGGCGGCCTGACGTGGCGGCACGGGGCACCACCGGGATCCACGACACCCTCATCGTCGGCAGCGGCTTCTCCGGCATCGGCGCGGCGATCAAGCTGACCCAGGCGGGCGTCGACGACCTGGTGATCGTCGAACGCGAGCACCGCGTGGGCGGCACCTGGCGCGACAACACGTATCCCGGTGCGGCATGCGACATCCCGTCGCTGCTGTACTCGTTCTCGTTCGTCCCGAACCCGACGTGGTCGCGGGCCTACTCCCCCGCCGAGGAGATTCAACGGCACATCGAGGACATGGTCGACCAGTTCGACCTGCGGCGCCGCATCCACTTCGGCGTCGAGGTCAACGGTCTCGAGTTCGACGAGGAACTCGGCATCTGGGACGTCCGGACCACCGGCGGCGAGACCTACCGCGCCCGCACCGTCGTGCTCGCATCCGGTCCGCTGCCCGACCACGACTGGCCCGACATCCGTGGGCTCGACACCTACGAGGGCACCAAGATCCACAGCGCCCGCTGGGACCACGACTACGACTTCACCGGCAAGCGGGTCGCCGTGATCGGCACCGGTGCCAGCGCGGTGCAGATCGTGCCCGAACTCGTGAAGCAGGCCGACTTCGTCAAGGTCTTCCAACGCACCCCGGGCTGGGTGATGCCGCGCCTGGACCTCGCGACGCCCACCGCGGCGCAGAGCGTGTTCGCCAAGGTGCCTGCGGTGCAACGCATTGCGAGGGGTGCGCTGTACTGGGGACACGAGGCCAGCGCGACCGCACTGGTGTGGAACTCGCCGCTCACCGGCGTGGTCAAGCGGATCAGCAAGGCGCACCTGCATCGGCAGGTTCAGGACCCGTGGCTGCGCCGCCAACTCACACCCGACTTCACCCCCGGGTGCAAGCGCATCCTGATCTCCAACGACTACTACCCCGCGCTGCAACGCGACAACTGCAAGCTGATCGACTGGCCGATCGCCACGATCAGCCCCGTCGGCATCCGCACCAGCGACGGCATCGAGCACCACCTCGACGCCATCGTCTTCGCCACGGGGTACGACGTACACCTCACCGGTCCGCCGTACCCGGTGACCGGCCGCGGCGGCCGCACGATGGCGCAGGACTGGGCGGGCGGTGCGCAGGCCTACAAGAGCATCAACGCCCACGGCTACCCGAACCTGTTCCTGATGACCGGCCCGAACTCCGGGCCGGGCCACAATTCGCTGCTGGTGTTCGTCGAGGGCCAGATCGACTACGCCGTCGCAGGCATCACCAGGATCCTGCGCGACGACCTGCGCTACCTCGATGTCAGGGAGGACGTCCAGCGCACGCACAACGAGGTCATCCAGCGCCGGCTGACGAAGACGACGTGGATGAGCGGGTGCAGCAGCTGGTACCTGACACCCGACGGGTTCAACGCCTCGATGTACCCGGGATTCGCTACGCAGTATCTTCGACAGATGCGTGACTTCCGGTTCGGCGACTACGACGCGGTGCCGCGGGACGCGGCGAGTCCCGCACCCGGCGACGTGCGCGCCCGCCGATCCGGTGGAGCAGTCATGTCATCTGCCTGACGTGTCCGCCAAGCAGCCGCGGCAGCAGGCGGGCGCCATCTCGACGATCCTGAACGGGCTTCGACGGGCGCCGCGCCAGATTCGGCGCGGGTCACGCGACGTCATCGAGAACGCGGTGTCCCAGCTGTTCGACGCGGCGGTCCAGCCGCACGGCATCGAGGCGTCCGGTGAGTACCGCATCGAGGAGCTGGCGCGGCTGGCGGGCACCACCACGCGCAACATCCGGGTGTACCGCGACCGTGGCTTGCTGCACCCGCCGCTGCGGGTCGGCCGCATCGCGCTGTTCAACGACACCCACCTGACCCGGTTGCGACTCATCACCTCGATGCTCGACCGCGGCTACAACATCGCCCACGTGCACGAGATGCTGTCGGCCTGGGAGCAGGGCAAGGACCTCGGCGACATGCTGGGCCTCGAATCCGCCATCGCGGGCACCTGGGCCACCGAACGGCCCGAGCGCATGACCGAGGACGACGCCCGCAGCCTGGTCGACGACGACGTCGCGTTCGAGCGGATGCTGGGCAATGGCGTCGTCAAGCGCGACGCCGAGCACGACGGTCAGGTCACGGTGGTGCGGCCGCAGCTGATCGAGATCTTCAACGAGATCCGGCAGTACGGCGTCGCCACCGACAAGCTCGTCGACCTGCACGAGCAGATCGAGCCGCTGATCGACCAGATCAGCGCCCTGCTGGTGCAGGCGGGCGTCGAGCACGTCGTCGACCGGATCAAGCCGGGCGCCGAGCTGCCGCCGGATACCGAAGTGGCCGAACTGATCACGATGCTGGTGCGGTTCCGCACCCAGGCGGTCAGTGCGGTCACCGCGACGCTGGCGTTCTCGATCGAGACGACGATCGAGTCGGCCGTCAGCCAGGTCCTCGGCGACTACATCGCCAAGGCGGCCGACGCCGAA
>JAQSXQ010000549.1 GCA_029256565.1 Mycobacterium sp. | reverse complement strand
GTAGTACACGGCCTGGATATAGGTGCCCTCCATGCCCTGCACCTTGGTGTCCAACCGCAGCTGGCTGGGCCGGCCGTCGTCGTAGCGGGCCAGCACCCACGCGCCGGTCACCTCTTCGTTCCACTGCGGGTAGGCCTCGAAATCGGCGACGATCGCCATGATCGCGGCGGCGGGAGCGGCAACCTCGACGGTCTTGCTGACGACTGGCATCGGGCGAGCATATCGAGCGGCCGCGCGACGGTTGATCGCGCGCTCAGATCAGCGCCGACTGGCCACGCCGGATCTCGACGATGCGATCACCGAGGCCGCGCCGGGTCATCGCGTCACGGAAGTCGCTCAGCGGCGAGGCGAAGACGCCGTAATCATCGACGTGCACCGGGATGGCCTTCGGCAGATCCAGTGCCGCCACGGCTGCCGCGCCCTGGGCGCCGTCCATCGTCACCGTCAGACCGAAGGGCAACCGGTTCCCCGCCGGCAACCGGGTACCACCCAGATGGACGATGCCCGCCTCGATCGCTTCGAATCGCACCGGTATTTCCTTGAGTTCCTCGATGAACAACGTGTCACCGGAGATGTAGAGCCGGCGCTGGAACGGATCGTCCGCCGTGCCGAATTCGAGCATCGACCCCATCACCGGCGGCAGCAGCCGCTGCGTCCAAGTCGGGGCGTGTCGTCCGGGCAGCGAAGTGACCCGCAGCGTGGTGGATCCCTTGGCGATATCGTGCGAGTTCCAGGTCGTCACGCCCCGTGCGCCGTCGAACCCGCGCCGCACCAATCGCTTGGCGGCGTGCGGGGTGGTCAGCACGGGTAGCGAATGGTCGAGGCCGCGCTGGGCGACCCGGTCCCAGTGGTCGCCATGCATATGCGACAGGACGATGGCGTCGATCGGTGGCAATTCGTCGATACTCAGGGCCGGTGGTCGGCGCCGCTTCGACACCAGCCCGTACCCGAGATAGGCGTGCTGGCCTTGATGCAGGAAGTTGGGATCGGTCAGAACGGTGATACCGCCGGCCGAGATCAGCGTGGTGGCATTGCCGATGAAGGTGACTGTCAGCTCCACCGGGCTGCCGTCCGGCGCAAGGCTTTTGCGGCCAGGATGCCGGCCAGCGCCCAGGGACCGAAGACCAGCAGCGGATCCATCCAGGTGTGGGCCTTGTCGACCCGGGTGCTGCCGACCCGCGATTTCCAGCCGTGGTGGGTGAACTCGCTCCGGATGCCCGTTTGGGTGATCGGGTTGTCCGGGCGCAGAGTGAACAACGAGGCAAGGTGGCTTTCGACGGCGTCCAGACGGTCCGCGCCGATCAGCAGCAGCCAGTGCGCCGCGCGACCCTCGCTGTAACGGTGGTAGGCGAATCGTCTGACCACTCCCGACAAGCCGCGTAGCGGTGTCGACGTCCCGAAAACCGGTGTCAGTCTTGCATGTTCGATCGACCGTTCGCGTGGTCGCTTCTCCGCTTGCTGCTCCGGCAGCTCCCAGTGGGCTCCGGTGGCCGCTGGATCGAATCGCATCTTCGGTACGGCCGGACGGTCAACGGGGTCCAGGTCGGCGCCCCAGCCCGGGATTCGTGCCCTCAGCTGGTCACTGTCAGGGACGGCTGGGTGCTCTGCTGTGTACACCATGGCGTGCGTTCTCCTGTCAGCTTGCCCGGGGAAGAATGATCGGCTTGATGCAACCGTCCAGCTTGGCCGAGAAGATGTGATAGCCGTCGGCTATGTGGTCCAACGGAATTCGGTGTGTCACGATGTCATTGGGCTTCAGGTAGCCGTTCTGGATATGGGAGAACAGGCGGGGCCACTGGCGTTTCACCGGGCATTGGTTCATCCGCAGCGTCAGCCCCTTGTTCATCGCGTCGCCGAACTTCACCGCGCTGAACATCGGCCCGTAGGCGCCCATCACCGAGACCGTGCCGCCCTTGCGCACCGAATCGATGGCCCAGTTCAGGGCGATCGGGGAGCCGCCCTGCAGCTTCAGCTTGGCCGCGGCGACGTGCTGAAGCAGGTTGCCGTCGGCCTCGGCGCCTACGCAGTCGATCACCGAGTCCGCGCCCAGCCAACCCGTGGCCTTCTTCATCTCCACCACGATGTCGTCGTACTCGGCGAAGTTGCGGGTCTCCGCGTGCGCGAAGGTGCGGGCCTTCTCCAGGCGATTCTCCAGATGGTCGATCACGATCACCCGTCCGGCGCCCATCAGCCACGCCGATTTCGCCGCGTAGAGACCGATCGGCCCCGCACCGAACACAGCCACCGTGTCGCCCTCGACGATATCGGCGAGTTGCGCACCGAAGTATCCGGTTGCCAGGGCGTCGGTGCACAGCAGCGCATCCTCGTCATCCATCCAGTCCGGGATGATCGACGGCCCCACGTCCGCGAACGGCACTCTGACGAACTCGGCCTGCCCGCCGTCATAGCCGCCGCAGGTGTGCGAATAGCCGTAGATGCCGCCTACCGCCGTCGCATTCGGATTCACGTTGTGGCAGTTGGAGTACAGCCCGCGCGCGCAGAAGTAGCAGGAACCGCAGTAGACATTGAACGGCACCATCACGCGGTCGCCCGCTTTGAGGTTCTGCACCGAGGGCCCCACCCGTTCGACGACCCCGATGAACTCGTGGCCGAACGTCATGCCGACGCGGGTGTCGGGCATCATGCCGTGGAACAGGTGCAGGTCCGACCCGCAGATCGCCGCCATCGTCACCCGGACGATCGCGTCGTTGGGATGCTCGATCGTCGGCATCGGTTTGTCCTCGACCCGCACCTTGTACGGGCCGCGATAGACCATCGCGCGCATGGCGCCTCCTCCGTGGCTGTTCACGGGGCGTACCCGAACGGTCACGGCGGAAACCCCGGTGCGTTCAGGGCTTCGTGTCGTGGACCGCCGTGTCCAGCAGGCTGCGTATCCCGGCCGGGATGGGCACCGGACGCCGCGTTTCCCGGTCGACGTAGACGTGCACCCAGGAGCCGACGGCGGCGAGCGGGCCGCCCTCGGCCCACAGCCCGGTGCGGTAGGTGACGCTGCTGGTGCCCAGGCG
>JAQSXQ010000548.1 GCA_029256565.1 Mycobacterium sp. | reverse complement strand
CGGCAGATCGTGCAGATGCCTCAATCGATCGAGGTGACGGACGCGAGGATCTTGAACCGGTTGAAGCGAGCCATCACGTCGCACCCTGACTTCACCCTCCTCGTGCGCGACCATCGGTCACTGGCGATCGCCCAACGGGAATTCGAGTGCCGAACCGTGCTCGTTCCCGACGCAGCCTTCGCATTGGGAAGGCTCGACCGGCAGCCACCGCGCGAAGACGTCGTCCTACAGGCGCGCCGAGATGGTGAAGCCGCAGCCGAACAAGACCCCGGACGCCCGACCGTCGACTGGAACACGGCGCGCATCCTCAGCCTTCGCAACCTCGGCCGGAGCGCCGTAAGCGTGGCCGACGCGCTTCCCTCGCCCACGTTGTCCGCCGCCGTGGCGAACGGCTTCGCACGACAGAATCTGCGGTGGGGCATCCGAACCCTGTCTCGGGGCCGAGTCCTGGTCACGGACCGCCTGCACGGACACGTCATCGCGACGCTCTGCGGAATCGAGCACATCGTGGTGAACGATCGCAACGGCAAGGTCCGTGCGCTGTGGGAAGCCTGGACCAGTGATGCGCCGATGGCGACCTTCGTGCCGACGTGGCGCGACGCCGAAGCCGCGCTGCACGATCTGGTGAACGGCCGACACGTGTCGTAGTTCGCCTAGCGAGCCGTCATCTCAACGTGGCGGGTCGCGATGCTCAAAAGGTGTCGATCACTCTCTCGGCGATCAGCCGCAGCGGGGTGTTTTCGTTCTGCGACAACACCTTCAACATGTCGAATGCTCGACCGGCATCGACTTTGTAATGATGCATGAGCATCCCCTTGGCCTGCCCAATGACGTCCCTGCTCACCAGCGCAGCCTCGAATTGCTGATTGCTTGCCGCGGTCACCAGCGCCACCGTGGCCAAGGTGGCCAGGAGCGCGCCGGTCGTCTCTCCCCTCGGATCCAGTGAGAGTGGTCGGTGTGAGAAGAGATTCAGCGCTCCCGACGTCTTGCCATGGGGCAGGAGTTGGAAGGAAATCATGCCGAAGACGCCCACCCTCATCGCTGCAGCAGCGAAGTCGGGCCAGCGCTGCTCCTGCGTCATGTCTTCGGATCGGATCGTCGAACCGGTGGTCGCCGCTTCCAAGCAGGGCCCTTGCCCGAAACTGAGCTGAACTTGGTCGAGTTCGACGGCACCCGGCCTCGTCGGTGCCACCGATCGGGCCCTGCCGGCATCTACTAGCAAGATGTCTGCGAAATCGACACCGTCGATCAGCTCGACGGCACTGCCGGTGATCGACCGAAGCGTCTGTTCCAGCGCGTCATCCTTCGTGGGGCTCTTGATGAATGCGGCCAAGGCCGCGCGGATGGATTCGTCGGCATTGGTCGTGACGGCCATGAGGCTTCTTCCCGGGCGCTATTCGAACCTCGTTCGAACATGCGTCCTAGTCGTGCTCAGTATGCGCTCAACCCGAGGTCCCGCCCGACCAGAGGGGCCGTTCAGCGCCTAGGCGCTCCGGCGGCGTCCGCCTTACCTCGAAGTGGCGCTAAGGGGATTCGACATACTGCTGGACTTCTGCCTCAAACCAACCGGCGAGCAGAGGTGGTAAGCCAACAGAAACACTCTAGGGAACCGGCGCGCACCACCACAGCGCCACCACGGGCCGCCACGTCACGTCGGTGATCGCAACGCGGCATCTTCGGACGACGGTCACCGAAAACAGCTCATCAATTCTGCTGCGAGACGACCTTTCGTCGGGGATAGCCCTCGACCCGCAGCGTCAGTCGCCCTGCTCGCCCCCAGTTGCCCGGGCTGAGCCCGCTTTGCGCCGACTCTGCGCCCCGCCGACACCGGTACCCTGAAACAGAACGCCCCCGACGAAAGGCGGCTTGTTGGCGACGCACTTCGCCACCGATGTCGACGGTGTCGCTGGCTGGACAGTCGAGTTAATGGAGCGCTGGGGCGGCCTCGGCGCGGGCCTGGCGATCGCCGCCGAGAACCTGTTCCCCCCTGTGCCCAGTGAGGTCATCTTGCCAATGGCCGGTTTCGCCGCGCGTCTTGGCGACCTGTCGCTGGCCGAGGCGATCATCGGCGCCACGATCGGCTCGGTGGTCGGGGCTTGGGTGCTCTACGGGCTCGGCGCCTGGCTCGGGCACGAACGAATTCGCGAGCTCGCACTGCGTATCCCGCTGCTGGCCGCCGAAGACGTGGACAAGACGACCGCGTGGTTCGCGCGCCACGGCACCAAGGCGGTATTTCTTGGACGGATGGTGCCGCTGTTTCGCAGCTTCGTCTCGATCCCGGCAGGTACTGAGCGGATGAGCGCCGCGACCTTCACCGTCCTGACCCTGCTGGGCAGCTTGGTGTGGAACAGCGCGCTCATATCGGCTGGCTACGCGCTGGGCGCCAATTGGCACGCCATCGATCCCTATACGACGACCCTGCAGTACGTGATCGGGGCCGCCGTCGCGGTCTGGGCGTTGCGATTCGTCGTGACACGGCGCCGCCGACTGCGCTCAGCGGAAGCGGACCCCGATCACGCCTGAGATCGCGGACCAGAGCAACTGCGACAGGAGTTCGCGGAACCCGTCGGTTCTCGCGGCTTGCGGATCGGATTGCGACCGGATTCGACCGACGCGACGGTAACGGCGCCCGGGTTGACGCGTATACGGGCCAAGCCTCTGACCTGCAATTATGAAGTGGAGCTAAGGGGATTCGAACCCCTGACCCCCACACTGCCAGTGTGGTGCGCTACCAACTGCGCCATAGCCCCTCGAGTCGTGCCAGTCGAAGTTACACCACTGGTAACCCGCGGTTCAAAAGCACTGGTCAGGGCACCTCTCCACCGGCGTCTGGACCGAGCGGCCGGGCGGGTGTGTGCTCCGGACACGGCTGCGGGCGGGTTTCCGGGGCGAATATCCAGAAGATCGCCGCCGACAGCAGGATGGCGCCGCTGATCGTGAACGCCGTCCCATAGGACAGATGCTCGGCGATCTGACCCACCGCCAGCGAGCCCAGGATCGCCCCGAAGTCCGACATCATCTGGAACGTCGC
>JAQSXQ010000547.1 GCA_029256565.1 Mycobacterium sp. | reverse complement strand
CGCCCGGCCCACTTCGTGAAGACCTCCGACGACGTCTTCGAACCGACGCAGTTCGCACAGAGCCACTGGGGCGCCGACCATCTGAACGGGCCTGCCCTGGTCGGCCTCGCGGCGTCGGTCCTCGACGAGCGCTACGGGTTGCCGGACTTCACCCCGGCCCGGCTGACCGTCGACCTCTTCAAGGCAGGCAGGGGCGTGCCGACCACCGCGGTGACCCGCCTGGTCCGCGAGGGACGTCGGGTCCGCAACGTCGAGTGCGAGCTGATCCAGGGCGACAGCACGATCGTGCGCGCCGTGCTGGTGCAGTACCGCAAGTCCGACGCCCCGCGTGGTGAGGAATGGTCGCCGACGGCTCGTTTCACGCCGCCCGCCGACGTCGACGACACCCAGCACATCTACGTCGGTTGCGACGACGCCGGGTGGACGGGTGCCATCGCCGATCACCAGAACGCCGCCCGCAAACGCTGCATGAACCGTTCCATCGACGCCGTGGAGGGCAGGACGAACAGCCCGCTCGCGAACGCCGCGATGGCGGCCGAGGGAACCAGCCTGGTGACCAACCTCGGGAGCGCAGGTGTCGGCTACATCAACGGCGACCTGACGGTGGCGCTGTCCCGGTTGCCCGACGACCAGTGGATCGGCGTCCAGGCCGACTCGCACTGGGTGTCCGACGGCATCAGCGTCGGTACCGCGACGCTGTTCGACGCCCGCGGACCCTTCGGGACCGGCATGGTGACCGCGGTGAGCAACCCGGCGGCGCAGATCGACTTCTCCGCCGACCCGTTTCCCGAGCGCATGCGCTGACCGAGTCGCTGTTTCCGGGTAGCCCCTGCACGTAGGGTTGGCGCCGTGGACCTGCTGCTCGGCATCGACATGGGGACGGGAAGCACCAAGGGCGTGCTCGTCGACGCTGCCGGCACGGTGATCGCCTCCGAGACCGTCGCGCACGCCATGAACCTGCCCCGCCCCGGCTGGGCCGAGGTCGACGCCGAGGGACTGTGGTGGCGCGAGGTCTGCGAGATCGCCGCCAGACTCACTGCCAAGGTGCCCAGCGGAGGCGTCCTGGCGGCGATGTGCGTCAGCGGGGTGGGTCCGTGTCTGGTGCTGTGCGACGCGGATCTGCGCCCGCTTCGGCCCGCCATCCTCTACGGGATCGACACCAGGGCGACGGCCGAAATCGCCTCGCTCACGGAGGAATTCGGTGAGGATGCGATCCTCGATCGGGCGGGCACGCTGCTGTCCAGCCAGGCGGTGGGGCCGAAGCTGGAGTGGGTGTACCAGCACGAGCCCGAGGTGTTCGCCAGCGCCGCAGGCTGGTACGGCTCGAACTCCTACATCGCCGCCAAGCTCACCGGCGAGTACGTGATGGATCACCACACCGCCAGCCAGTGCGATCCGCTGTATGCCACGCGCGACTTCGCGTGGAACCAGCCGTGGGCCGAGCGCATCTGCAGGCACCTGCCGCTGCCGAGGTTGGTCTGGCCAAGCGAGGTCGTTGGTACGGTGCACGCGGAAGCCGCTGCGGCGACCGGCGTTCCGGTGGGCACACCAGTGGTGGCGGGCACGGTCGACGCGTACTCCGAGGCCTTCTCGGTGGGCGTCCGACACCCCGGCGATCAGATGCTGATGTACGGCTCGACGATGTTTCTGGTGCAGATCATCGACGCCTATCACAGCGACCCGACGCTGTGGACCACCGCGGGCATCGAGCACGGCAGCCTGGCGCTGGCCGCAGGCACGTCGACGGCGGGCAGTCTGATCGGCTGGCTGCAGACGGTCACCGGCGGTGCACCGTTCGACGAACTGATGGCCGAGGCCTCCCGCGTCCCCCCGGGCAGCGAGGGTCTGCTCGTCCTGCCGTACTTCGCGGGCGAGCGCACCCCGGTGTTCGACCCCCAGGCGCGAGGCGTCCTGGCCGGATTGACGCTGAGACACGGCCGAGGGCACCTGTTTCGGGCTGCCTACGAGGGCATTTCGTTCGGCATCCGGCAGATTCTCGAGCGCTTCGACGACGCGCACACCGGCACCAGGACCGTGGCGGTGGGTGGTGGCCTGCGTAGCCCGGTGTGGGCGCAAGCGGTCAGCGACATCACCGGCCGCGTCCAGGAGGTGCCCGAACAGGCGATCGGCGCCAGCTACGGTGACGCGCTGCTCGCGGCCATCGGGGTCGGTCTCGTTGCGCCCGAGACGGATTGGACGAAGATCCAGCGCGAGATCAAGCCGAATCCCGAGACGCGGGCTCTCTACGACGACTTGTACGCGACCTGGTGCGAACTGTATCCGGCGACCAAGGAGCAGGTACACCGGCTCAGCCGGTGACCTCGGCGTTCTGAACGGCTTCCAGCAGCGCCTCGGCGGTGGCTGGATCGGTGACCAACCGGTTGAAGTGTCCGCCGCGCGCCCCGGCGGTGATCGAGTCGAGCTTCTCCCTGCCGACCGCAACGGCGATGGTGACGGGAATGTGGTGCAGTGCCTTCAATTCCAGCGCGATGAGCCGGTCGCTGCCGTCGAAGTCGACCTCATCGCCCGCACGGTCGTAGAAGCGCGAGCAGACGTCGCCGACGGCCGCCCGCAGCGACGTCGAGCCCGTTGGCACGAATCGCGGGATGTCCGAACGGGTGAGCGGGGGTGCCCCGACGCCCATCAGTGCGCACCGCGCGGTCGGCCACTGGTGCAGCACGCGTTGGATGCTGGGGTCGTTCAGCAGCGACTGGTACAGCTCGGGCCCTGGCAGCGCCGGCGCGAACAGGTAATTGGCCCGTCCGCCAACGCGATTGGCGACCAGGCGGGTGATCTCGTTGGTCTGATACCACTCCTCGGGCTGATCGTTGCCACCCACGGTGGGCGCGATCACCACCCCGGGTAGCGGGGTCAGATCGTGTTGCGCCAGCTCGTAGACGGTGCGCCCGGAACTGACCAGCAGGACGTCGCCGGGCAGCAGGCCGGCCTCGCTGAGGGCCCGGCCCGTCGCTGGTGCCAGTGCCCGGCCCATGACGTCGACGATCCCGCGACCGGGACCCGGGGCGGGCAG
>JAQSXQ010000546.1 GCA_029256565.1 Mycobacterium sp. | reverse complement strand
CGGCGTGGCCACCGCGGCGCTCGAGGACGCGCTCGCCTACGCGCAGGACCGGGAGAGCTTCGGCCAGCCGATCTGGAAGCACCAGGCCGTCGGGCACTACCTCGCCGACATGGCCACCAAGCTCACCGCCGCCCGCCAACTGGTCTTCCACGCCGCCGATCGCTACGACAGCGGCGAGCGCGCCGACATGGAGGCGGGCATGGCCAAGCTGTTCGCGTCGGAGACCGCGATGGAGATCGCGCTCAACGCCGTCCGCATCCACGGCGGCTACGGTTACTCCACCGAGTACGACGTCGAACGGTACTTCCGAGACGCGCCGCGGCACCAACGAGATCCAGCGCAACGTCATCGCCGCACAGCTGGTGGCGCGCGGCGGCCTGTGACCGTGAAACCACCCCCGGCGTATCAGGCGCTGCGGCAACGCCTTCGGGACGAGATCGCCTCGGGCGCCTACCGGGATGGCGCCCGGCTGCCGACGGAGTCCGAACTCGTCGAGCGGTTCGGGTTGTCCCGCCAGACCGTGCGACGCGCGTTCCAGGACCTGGTGTCCGAGGGCGCGGTGTACCGCGTGCCGGGCCGGGGCACGTTCGCCAACGAGCGTTACCTGCGTCAGCTCGGCTCGATCGAGGACCTGATGAGCCTGTCCGACGACACCACGATGGAGGTCACGTCGGGGCTGCGGCGACAGGTCGACGTCGAGGCCGCCAGCCGCCTGCGCCTCGACGACGACGTCGTGTTCGCGGTGTCCTTTCGGCGGCTGCACGATGGCGTGCCCTTCGGCGTCACCCGGGTGTCGCTGCCCGAGGCCGTGGCGCGGCCGGTTCTCGACGCCGCCGAGACCCAGACCGGTGCGGTGAGCACCACGACGATCATCGGCCTCATCGAACCGCACCTTGCCTCGCCCATCGCGGAAGCGGCGCAATCGATCACGGTGGGCGCGGCTGATCCGGAGGTGGCCGAGGCCGTCGGCTGCGCGACGGGTCACCCCATGCTGCGCGTCGATCGGCTGTACTCCGATTCCTCCGGTGCGCCGGTCGAGTTGGCGGTCAGCCACTTCCTGCCCGAGCAGTACACCTATCGCGTGACCCTGCGCCGCTCGCGCTGAGCCGCGATTCGTGGAACATCTCCCGCGCTCACCGCAGGTAATACTCCACGAATCACGCCGTCGAGGTGCCCGTCCAGTACTCGACGATGCGCTCACCGTCGATGCGCAGGATGTCGTTGCCGGTGAAGCGCGTGTCGCCGTTCTCCAGCCGTCCGACGCCGGTCCAGCGGCCGACGACGTAGTCGCCGTCGCGCAGGGGGCCGAGTTCGATCTCGAAGGTCAACTGGTCGAACATGTCTCGAGTCGCCTGGACGATCGCCGCCAACTCGTCGCGACCGCGCACGTCCCGGTCGGGCCAGTGCCCAACGAAGTCGTCGGCGACGAGGTCGTCCGATACCCGACCGGTGGACCACACCTCGTCGATCCAGCGCTGGAACACGTTGGTGCTTTTGGACATAAGGGTTCTCCTCTCCGGTTGATTCTCGGCTAGATCAGGAAGCAGTAGACGCCGACGGCAACGCAGATGACGAGCATGCCGGTGGCGTTGAGGAACAGGGTGCGGCCGAAGTCCCGCGCCCGCACGTGCGCCGCGATCGCGCACACGAAGTAGACCACCAGCGCCGCGCAGGTGACTGCCCCGACGTACGGGATCCACAGCCCTGCAAGCAGTCCGGCGGCGGCCGCGAACTTGATCGGGGGCATGAGCCACCACAGCCGGCGCGGCCATCCGACGCCCTCGAAGCACTGCGCGATGAACGCGGCTGGCTTGAGGCACATCAGCCCGTCGACGAATTGCACCACGGCCAACGCGATGATCGGCCACTGCGGATCTGGCAGCGATGTCACGGCCGGTTTCCTCCCGCTCAAATCAAACCATACGGTACGGTATGCTTTGAAGGGCGGGCCAGTCAAGGTCGACCGCCACGACGCCTCAGTCCCGAGTCTCGGGCACCAGCGGCAGCAGCGTCTCGTACACCCGCCGGAGTTCGTCGGCACCGACCGGTGGGACGGCCACCGCCGCGCCGATCGCCACCAGGTACGGCAGCAGGGCCGCCGTCCTCGCCTCCTCCGGCGTCTGCGAGTACGGCAGCCACACCCGCTGCAGTGCCGCGAGTCGAGACCTGTCGATCCTGGCCTGCACCGCACGTACGTCGGGATCCCACGTCGCCCAGGCGCGAACCGCGAGTTCCAGTTCAGGCCAATAGACTTCGTGCCGGTCGGGTGCCACCATCCGGGTCAGCTTGCTCAGCACCATTCGGATGTCACCCGGCGCATCGACCTCACCGATCACGCGCTCCAGCGCCTCCACCGAGATGCTCTCGAAGTAGTCGAGCAGGTCGCGCTTGAAGCCGTCGGCGCCGTCGAAGTGGTGGTGGAACGACCCCTTCGACAGCTTGAGCTTGGCGGCGATCCGGTCGATGCGCACGGCGGTCGGCCCCTCGGCGGCCAGCACCTTCAGACCGGCGTCCAGCCACCGGGCGCGGGAGTCCGTGCGATTGACCATGCCCCTGACCATACCGAACCGTATGGCGTGATTCGTGGAGGATTTCCTGCGCTCACCGCAGGAGATACTCCACAAATCACTCGGTGACGGCGTCGATCAGTCCCCACCGGAGTGCCGTGGCCGGATCGATCGTCGCGCCCGAGAGCACCAGATAGGCGGTGCGCCAACGCCCGATGCGCCGGGTGACGCTCACCGTGCCGCCTGCACCGGGGAGCAGGCCGAGCGCGAGTTCCGGCAGCCCGAACACCGCGCCGGCGCGTGCCGTCACGTGACCGCAGAACGCGGCCATCTCCAGGCCACTGCCGAGCACCTGGCCGTGGACCTCGGCGCGGCAGGCAGGCCCGAGGCGGGCCGTGATGGCCTCGAGCACCAGCGCTGGGCTGTGCCGTGTGCGGGCCAGATGCGCCGACGCCGGATCGGCGAAGCTGCCGAACTCGGCGAGGTCGCCGCCGCTGCAGAACGACGGCCCGTTGCCTGCGAGTACCAGTTCGCCGACCGATGGATCGACTCGCGCCACCTCCAGCGCCTCGAGCAGCGCGGCCCGAGCAGGTGTCGAGAAGGCGTTGTGCCGCTTGGGCCGGTTGAACCGCACGTGCAGGGTGTCGCCGACGCGTTCGGCCACGACCGGGTCGGGTTCGTCGGGCAGGTGGGCGGGGCCGCGTTCCGCGAGCCAGCGCGCGAACTCCGGCCCACCCTGCAACGTGGAGTACGCCAGCGACTCGGTGATCACGCCGGGGTACGCGGGTGCGGTCACGTCGACCGAACGGAGCACGTCGTCGCACACCGCCGCCGCGTGCGGCCAG
>JAQSXQ010000545.1 GCA_029256565.1 Mycobacterium sp. | reverse complement strand
CTGACGCCCTAGGATCGTCGTGAGGGCCTTTAGCTCAGCTGGTAGAGCGCCACGTTTACACCGTGGATGTCGTCGGTTCGATCCCGGCAGGGCCCACCGAGAAGACCTGGGGCCAGCGCCTGCCTACCGTGACGGCCCGGTCGTGAGTTCGGCCGCCTCGACGATCGCGTCATTCGGCATGTCGGGGTAGGAGTTGTTGCCCGAAGAGTCGCTTGTCGGCGGGACTCCGCTGAGTCAAACCGCGATCGCAGCCGTCCATCCCGATGGGCGATCGACTGCCAGCACTGCAGCTCACAACTCCTGGAACGCGGGAGCTTGAGCGCGTTGCGTGGTCGTGGCCCGCACGTTCAAGCCCACGCACCAGCTCGGGTACACCCGGAACCCACGTTTGCCCGGCCGCTCTCCTGACGTGATGCCGAGCTCAGTGAGCTGCGCGCCCGTGAACCGGAACAGTCCCCTTCGACCATGGTGCTCCACGAAGACGAGCAGCCCTGCAGCGGGATCGTCATCGCTGAACGGCGCCGTGTTGCCCGCTTCGTCCCGGTGCCAGAACGCGACGAAGGCGCCCGGCTTGGTCGGGGTGTTCCGCCCAGTCCGGACGCGCCAGGCCTCTTCGCCGATCTGGACGATCCCGGACTCGTAGTCACTGTCCTGCATCTCGGGGATGACTTCAGCGGTCAAGCCCATCCCGGCCGAGTAGGCCGCGAAGGCGTTGAACCGCATACAGCCACGCTATCGTGCCGAGCCGGCAGCCCTCGGGCCGAGGCACCGAACACCAGGAGGCGGCCCGCCGAGCGCTCCGGTTCCGACGACCGGTCGTTGAACCAAACGCGGAAAGACGGTTGAGTGGGACGATGACAGCGACATCCGTGTTCGAGCAGATCCCGCCCGACGAGTGGATTGCTGACAACGCTCTGGTGTTCGCGATCCGTGACGCGAACCCGGTTTCGCCTGGGCATTCCCTCGTCGTACCGAAGCGAGCGGTGGTGAGCTGGTTCGACGCAACCGCTGACGAGGTCGTCGCGATGACCGAGCTGGTGGCCGTCGTGAGGCGCCAACTCGACGAGAGCCACGGTCCGGACGGCTACAACGTCGGTTTCAACGACGGGACGGCAGCTGGCCAGACCGTCTTCCACGCCCACGTGCACGTCATCCCACGCTTCGACGGGGATGTTCCGTCGCCGGCGGGCGGCGTCCGTCACGCCGTGTCGGGCAACGCGTACTCCTGACCGAACGTCCGAGGAACGCCAGGTCCGCCCCGGACCCACCGGTGGCGTCGACTCGACTCGACTCGACTCGACTCGACGCGGGGCGGGGCGAGGCGAGGCGAGGCGACCCTGCCCTCGACCAGTTCACGGAGCTGGCCGACGAGTTCCGGTCGGGATCGCTGCTGACCACGGTGAACAGTCCGGCTCGATGCCGTTCCGGCGGGGTCAGTCCTGCTGGGTGAGGAAGGCTGTGATCGCGCCGGCGAGCCGGTCGGGCGCTTCCAGGGCGACGTAGTGCCCCACTCCGTCGACGAGGATACTGTCGACCGGCCCCTCGACGACCTGCGCGACGGTCCGCTCGGTGAAGGGCCCTCCGAACCCGCCGATCGCCAGAGCGGGGAGTGTGAGCTTCTGCTCGGCTCGGGTCTGGAAGTCCGCACCCTCGGAGAGCATCGACCGGTAGAGCCCGACGGCGCCGTTCCAGCCGTCGTGGCGGGAGTAGGTCCGGGCGAACTCGGCGATGTCCGCAGCGGTGACAGCGTCCGGGTCGGCCGACATGGACGGGAACGCCCACGTGCCGAGGACTTCCTCTTCGCGGCCGGTGAGCAGCAAGTCGGCGATGCCCGGAGCGGCGAGCACGCCGATGTGCCAGGAGCCGCCGTGTGTGATGTCGCCGAAGCCTTCCAGGCCGAAGCCGGCGAGCCCCATCTCGGTCGCGATGAGGCTGCGGACGTCTTCGGGGTGCTCCGAGGCGAGTCGGTAGACGACCCCACCGGAGATGTCCTGGGCGGCGACGTGGACCGGCCCGACGCCCAGCTCGGCGATGAGGGCGTGGAGGTCCTCTGCGGCGTCGGCGCTGGTGAAGTCGTCGTCGGCGGTGGCGGAGTCGCCGAACCCGCGGAGGTCGACGGCGAACACCCGGTGGCCGGCGGCGAGCAGCGGGATCAGGCGGTGGAATGCCCACCAGCTCTCCGGGAAGCCGTGGACCAGCAGGATCGGGGATCCGCTGCTGCCCGCTGAGACGTAGTGCAGAGCGGTCCCGTTGACCGCGGCGGTGTGGTGCTGGACCTCGGGGATGGTGGCCCCGTGCGCGGCGATGGTGGTGTGCATGACATGCTCCTCGTTTGACAACCTGGTTGCCATCAGAACAGTAGTCAACCGGGTTGTCAAGCGGGGGTGGCGGTCGGTAGCGTTGCGGCATGGACGTCACCAGCGGCACGCAGTTCGCGCAACTCCTCATGCGGGCGTTCGAGGTGATGGTCGCGGACGTCCGCGCCAGCCTCGAGGAAGCCGGCCACCCCGGCTTGACGGTCACGAACGAGCTGGCGATGCAGGCGATCGACAACGGGGCTTCCAGTGCGGCGTCGCTCGCCCGCGAGACCGGCGTGAGCCGGCAGGCGGCGGCGAAGACGATCAACACACTCGAGACACTGGGGTACGTCACCCGAGACGTCGACCCGGCAGACGCTCGGAAGAAGAGCTTGCGTGTGACGCCAGCGGGGCGAGCCGCCATCGCTGTCGGAGCGGCAGCCTTCGACCGGGTCTTCGTCCGGTGGGAGCGCCAGGACGAAGCCGGTGCTCGCGCGGCGATCGCGGCCCTCCAGCAGCTGATCGCGTCGGGTCAGGTCCATCAGTAGCCGGCACGCGCGGCCGTGCGGTACCGCCCCGGAGGGGAGGAGCGTTCGCGGCGGAAGGCACGACTGAAGGCGTAGACGGAGGTGTAGCCGACGTCGGCGGCGATCTGCCGAACGTCGAGAAGCGGCGGGTGAGGGTCTGCTTCGACGTCGCGACCGCACGCGCGAGGGACTCGGTCGTCCACGGGTGCCCAGGGTCTTCGTGCATCCGGGTGACTGCGCGCAGGAGGAGCGGGTCGCGGAGCACGCCCCACCACGAAGCGTCTGCCTGCGGGGAGGTGGCGAGCCAGGTGCGGAGGACCTCGATGAGGAGGACGTCGACGAGGCGGTCCAGGACGAGGCTGGTTGCGAGACCGGGGTGGGCCAGTTCCTTCCCGAGGAGCCGGACGACGTCGGTCAGGGTCGCGTCGAGCTGCTGCGCTCTGAACTGGACGACGGGCGGGAGCAGCGCGAAGACCGGGGTGCTCCCGGCCGGGTCGTGCGAGTAGGAAGCGCCGAGGATCTGGGTCTGCACGTCGCCGTCGCCCAGTCGGAGGACATCACCACGACGGCGGGCGTCAGAAGCGGCGGCCACGTCGCACGAGTGGATGTCGGTGCCCGGAGCACTCGACAGCGCATGGGCCGCACCGGTGGCGAGGATCACGACGTCGCCGGTCATCAGCAGCCGTGGGGGCTCCCCGTCGACCGTCAGGTAGGCGATGCCTGCGGTGACCGTGTAGACGACGGCGTCTCGGTCACGGACCCACTCGACGCCCCAGTCGCCACCCGCCACGACCCGCGCGCCGGCACTCCCGCGGACACCGGAGACGTCGAGCACCTCGGAGAGAACGTCCATGGCCCGAACCTACGACTGTTCGTTCGACGGAACCAAGACCGGGCAGCCACTGGTCCTTTCGGACATCTTCTCGGCACGGGCGCGCATTGAGTGCGCCATCGGCCGCTCCTAGCGTTGAGTTCGTCCCGAGCGCACGCCCGTGACGACCACACACGCAAGAAGGAGTCACCATGAGCACGACCGAGGACACCGTCCCCGACGGCCTGATGCCCGCCGACGTCCTGGCCTCGACCACTCCGGTGGCCGTCTACGGCTTCGCCCGCGCGAAGGCCGGCAAGGAGCGCGAGCTCGAGGAGGCGATCCGAGCGATCATCCCGGCGGTCCGGGTCGAGCAGGGGTACGAGCAGTACGCGGTCCACACGTCGGAGGAGCAGCCGGGAGCGTTCGCGTTCTACGAGCGCTGGTCGTCCGGGACGGACATCGCCCGCCACGTGCAGCAGCCGCACATGCAGGACTACTTCGGCAAGCTGGCCGACCTCGTGGAGGGTGGCCTCGAAGCCGAGTGGCTCCGGCCCCTCAGCGACTGACCGAGCACGGCCGCGTCATGCGAGCCGGGTGAGGAACGCGTCCGTCTCCGCGGCCGTCGGGGCCGTGGCGGGGCCGTTGCTGGTCACCGCGAGCGCTGCCGCGGCGTTCGCCCGCCGGACGGCGTCGACGAGCGACGCGCCCCGGGACAGCGCGGCGACCAGGACCCCGCCGTGGGCGTCGCCCGCACCGTTCGAGTCCACCGCGTCGACCCGGAAGCCGGGCACCAGGACCGGAGGGGTGCCGGCCTCGACGACCCAGCAGCCCGCTGCGCCGTCGCGGACCAGGGCGGTGCCGCGGGCGGCCGCGGCGATCGTGGCGACCGCCTCAGGGAGCCCCGCGGACGTCGGGGACATGAGTCGAGCCTCCCGTCCGTTCGCGCTGACCAGGTCGGCACGCGCCATGACGGAGCCCAGCACCGCCGGGGCCAGCGTGGCCACCAGCGGTGACGGGTCGAGGAGGACACGGACGGCGTCCGGCGCCGTGCCGAGCCAGTCGGCGATCGCCGGCCCGTTGACGGCGTGGGCGAGGCTGTAGCCGGACACGAAGACCGTGTCGTCGGGCTCGAGGGTGATGCGGTCGAGGTCCGCGCGGCTGAGGCGCCCCTCGGCGCCGACGCTCGTGACGAAGGTGCGCTCGGTCGAGTCGTCCACGAGCGCGACGCAGTACCCGCTGTCGACGTCGTCGAGACCGGGCTGCAGGACCTCGACGCCGGACGAGGCGAGCGCGCTGCGGACGACGTCGCCGAACGGCCCGGTGCCGTACTGTCCGCCGAAGGCGACGTCGAGCCCGTCCCGGGCGGCGGCGACCATCGTGTTCAGGCCGCCGCCCGCCGTGATCTCCGAACCGGAGGCGATGACGTCACCGCCGGGTTCCGGGATCGCACCGACGCGCATGACGATGTCGACGATGACGTTGCCGACCGAGACGAGGCGGGGCATCAGGCGCCGACCTCGGCATCGGTGGTGGTCGCCGGTCCGTGCTCGGTGAGCCGACCGCGTGCCCCGCCGGTGAGCAGGTACACGGCGGCAGCGACGATGAAGGTGACGATCCAGCCGAGGCCGTTCGCGCCGATCCACGTCCCGGACAGTGCGCCGACGAAGACCGGGTCCGCGTCGCCGACCTGCACCTTGGTGAAGACGAAGCCGATCACGATCGCGACGATCCAGGCGGCGAGGGCACCCCAGGCCACGCCGCCGCGGTACCAGTACCGGCCGCCAGCGCGCAGGTCGAGGAGCGCGGCAGGGTCGTACCAGCGCCGCCGCACCATGTCGGCCATGAAGACGCCG
>JAQSXQ010000544.1 GCA_029256565.1 Mycobacterium sp. | reverse complement strand
ACCACGGAGTCGACCACGGCGACGCCAGCCGCCGCCCTCGCCGCGCCGGCCGTTCCCGGCCCACCGGTCGTCAGGATGCAGACTGCTCCACTCGAATGGTTGCAGCACGTCCCGGTCGTCGGACCGGTGTTCGTGACGCCGGTCGTCGCCGCCATTCACCAGATCCCGATCATCGGCGACGTGATCCACCCGTTCGTCGGGTATCCGGTGCGACCGGGGACTCCCGGTACCCCCGTGTCGCGGGACGTGCTGCTGACGTCGTTCGACGGGACCCAAATCTACGTCCACTTCATGCCGGCCAAGGGACTTCGGGCGGGGCAGCGGGCGACGACGGTCCTGCAGGGGCCTGGCCTCGGAATGCCGGGTGCGACGAACCTCGACGGCACGATCCTCGATGGAATCCTCACCGACAACCTCGGTGCCGTCGGGGTGGGCGCACTGCGCGCCGCCGGCTACAACGTGGTGACGTGGGATCCGCGCGGTGAATACCGTTCCGGCGGAACGCTGGAACTCGATTCGCCGAACTTCGAGGCCCGCGACACCTCGGCCATCATCAGCTGGGTGGCCACCCTGCCCGAGGTCCAGCTCGACGCCCCCGGCGATCCGCGGATGGGTATGGTCGGCGCGTCCTACGGCGGCGGCATCCAGTTCGTCACCGCGGCCACCGATCACCGCGTCGACGCGATCGTGCCGACCATTGCGTGGAACAGTCTCAACAGCTCGCTCTACAAGAGCCGGGCGTTCAAGAGCGGATGGGGCACCCTGCTGACCGCGGCACTGCTGCTCACCAACGAACCCCGCCATCTATCCGGCGGCGATCTACGGCAACCTCACCGGGACGCTGACCCAGGAGCAGCAGGACCTGCTGTCGGAGCGCGGACCCGGTGCGCTGCTGGGCAGCATCACGGCACCGACCCTGCTCATCCAGGGCACCGTCGACACGCTGTTCTCCCTGCAGGAAGCGCAGGCGAACGCCCTGGCACTGATGGCCAACGGCGTCCCCACCAAGGTGCTCTGGTTCTGCGGTGGTCACGGGGTCTGCACCAACAACCTGTTCGATCCCACCGACGGCCAGGTGATCACGACGCAGACGCTGGCCTGGCTCGCTCATTACGTCAAGGGGCAGCAGGACGTGTCGACCGGTCCGCAGTTCGAATGGGTCGACCAACGGGGCCAGTTCTACTCGTCAGCCACCTACCCGGCCGCACCCGCCGCCACGATCGTCGCGTCCAGCACCGGAGCGGGCGCACTGCCGCTGATCCCGCTTCTCGGCGGCTCCGGCCCCCTGCTGTTCGTCCTCCCCATCGGAGGCACCAGGGCGATCAACGCCTTCAACCTCACCACCCCGGCGGCAACGCAGACCACCTACGTGGTGGGCGCACCGCAGCTGACCCTGACGTACTCGGGGACGGGAACCAGCAGGCACGTCTTCGCCCAACTCGTCGACGACGCCACCGGAGCGGTGCTCGGCAACCAGGTGACGCCAATTCCCGTGACACTCGACGGGCAGAGCCACACCGTCACGATCCCGCTCGAGCAGGTCGCGCACACGTTGAGCGCCGGCCAGACGTTGACGCTGCAGGTGGTCGCATCGACCGCCAACTACGAGAACTTCGGCTCGTTCGGCGTCCTCAACGTGGCCAACCTCGGCGTGTCCCTACCGACCATCACCGACGCCGTGGCCAGAACCGCCTCCCCGGCGTCACTGTCGGCGTAGCAGGGTCATGCGAGCCGCGTCACCAGCCCCTTGTCGCCGTCCACCCTGACCCGATCACCGTTCTTGAGCACCTGGGTGGCCACCAGCGTGTTGACGACGCAGGGCAGCCCGTACTCCCGCGCTACGACCGCGCCGTGCGACACCGAACTACCGATGTCGGTGACCAGCGCCGCGATCACGGTGAAGTACGGCGTCCAACCCACGTCGGTGACGGGTGCGACGAGGATCTCACCGGGCTGCACGTCACGCGCATCGACGATCGACTTGGCAACTCGGACAGTGCCTTCGGCGATGCCTCGGCTCGCCGGCCTGCCCATGATCTGGTCGGCGTCCAGCGTGCTCGGGGGCCGCCGGACGATCGGTTCGGGCCGTCCCACCGCGACGTCCTCGAACTCCAGTGACTGCTGGAAGGGCAGCGCATCCCGCCGCTGCCGGGCGCGCTGCACCAGGTCGTGGATGTCGGCATCGCCCACTACACGGGGCAGTTCAGCGCGATCGAAGAAGAACACCAGATCGGCGTCCGGCAGGCGCCCACTCTCGGCCAGCACCTCGCCGAGGTGGCGGTAGCCGAGCTTGAGGCGATGGGCCATCAGCGCCATCTTGGACTTGGTCTCCTCGCGTCCACGGGCTCCGCCCTGGGCCAGGCGTGCCAGCAGTCCCACCGTCCGCGATTCGGGCACTTCGACGTGCTTGCGAGCCGCGCCCGAGGCGGTGGAGTTGCGGGCTGATCGCGCAACGCGACACCGCCGGGACCGTCCGCGTTGCGCACGTCGGTCACGGCATCGGCCGGCGTCGAAGCGAGAAATCTTTCGGCGGCCACGTCGTCGGCGGCGATCGCCCGGACCACCGCGTTCAGCTCGTCGACCATCACGGCGCTCTCGACGTCGGCGGCGCCTGCCATGAGCCGTGCCGCCTCGGCCTGACCCTCGTTCTCGTCGCGACCCGCCTTGACGGCCGCGCGCACCATGTAGCTCTCGAGCACGTTCGCGCCTACCGCAGCGCGCGACGAGGACCGCACGTGGACGAGCGTGACGTATCGGTACAGCTCCACGCCCGACTCCAGCTGTCGCAGAACCTGTTTGGGGTCACGGCCGGTCGGGATATCGAATGCGGCGATCCGGTCGCCGAGCTTGCGTATCGCAGGCCCGGCGAACAGCGAGTACGACGTCAGCCGAACCGTGTTGACGAGCTTGGGGAAGAACGGCTTCGGCGGTTTGGGTTCCAGTTCGTCGATCACGCGTCCGCAGATCGACATGGAGAACTGTTCCAGGGAGTTCCCGAGGATGCCCGAACTCAGCGCCGTCCCTTCGGTCATGTTCAGGAACATGTGCCCGTAGAAGTAGCCGACCTGCAGCCATGGCTTGTCGTAGCGTTCCTGCGCGCGCGCCACCACCTGCGTCATCTGCATGGCGTAGTCGATCGCGTCCCCCGACACCGATGCCGTCAGTGGACAGAACGCCCCCGGCATCATCTCCCCGATGTTGCACCTGGTGTAGACGTGCGTCGGTCCCGCCAGTGGGGTGTCCATCTCGTTGAGGTCACCGGGCAGGGTGGTGATCGGCCGCGCCTGCAGCCACCACAGCTGCCCGCGATCGTCGATCGCCCACTCCAGATCCATGGGCCTGCCCCAGTGCTGCGCGGCGCGCAGTGCGCCGGCACGGATGTGGGCGACCTCCTCGTCGGACAGCACGGGGACGTCGCCGACCTCGCGCACCGCCTGTGTCCCGTCCGAGGTCAGGACGAGATGGTCGGATACGGCCGACCCGTCGACGAGCGCTTCGCCCAGTCCGGCGATCGCGTCGATCACGACGAGATCCCTGCGCCCGGTCGTGGGGTCCGCGGTGAAGACCACCCCGGCCGCGCGCGCGTCGACCATGCGCTGGACGACGACGTGCATCGTGACGGGGCCCGTGGCGGCGTCGTCGCCGACGTAGGCGGAGGCTCGTTCGGACCCGACGGACACGGCGCACTGCCGGACGGCGGCGGCGAAGCCCTCGGCGGAGTCGACGCCGAGCACGGTGTCGTACTGTCCCGCGAACGAGTGCTCAACCCCGTCTTCTCCGGTGGCCGAGGACCTGACGGCAACCGGTGCTGCATCGGTCGCCTGCATCTGGGCGAAGCGGTCCGTCACCTCCTCCGGCAGGGGATGTTCGGAGGCCCGCGCGATGACGAAACCCGTTGGTACGGGCAGCCCGAGGCGTGTCAGCTCGGCCAGACCCAGCGCCTTCCCGCCGAAGCGGTCGTCGACGACGTCGGTGAACTCGATGGTCGTGGTGTGCATCGTCAGCCCAACGCGTCGATGATCTCGGCCAGCGCCTCCACGGCGATCGGCCCGGGTTGATAGAGGCAGATCCGGTCCGACACGCCGTCGACGCGGTCGGCGATGTGAGCCGCCACCTCTGCTGGAGTTCCGCATGCGGCGATCGTGTGGAGCACCTCGTCGTCGATCAGCGTGGCCATCTCCTGCCACCGTCCCTGCTTGGACATGGCGTTCAGTTCGGGCTGCAGGTCACCCCAGCCGTGCGCGTCCAGCACCGGACGGTAGGCGGGCGTCGAGCCGTAGAACGCCAGGAGCATCCGCGTCGACGTGTGGTCTTCGCCGACCGACACGATGATCTCGGGCACCACCGCGAAGTCGTCGGCGTTCCGGCCGGCGGCCGCCAGCCCCTCGCGAACGGCGGGCATGGTCTTGTCGTGCAGGAACCGCTTCGACCCGAACGGCATCACCAGCAGTCCGTCGGCGACTTCGGCAGTCGCCCGGGTCATCCGCGGGCCCAGCGCACCGAGGTAGATCGGCGGCGGCCCGAACGGGTTGGGTCCCGGGTTGAACGTCGGCGTCATCAGGGTGTGGCGGAAGTACTCGCCGCGGAAGTCGAGTCGCTCACCGTCGTTCCAGGCGGCGAAGATGGCCCGCAGCGCGCCGACCATCTCCTTGATCCTCGCCACGGGGTGGTCGAACTCCGTGCCGTAGCGCTTCTCGATCTGCGCGCGCACCTGCGTGCCGAGACCGAGGATGAACCGACCCTCGGAGAGTTCCTGCAGGTCGTTGGCCTGGTGGGCGAGCTGTATCGGGTTGCGGGGCAACGCGATCGCCACGTTGGTCATCAGGTCGAGTGGCTTGACCGTCGACGCCAGGACCAGCGGGGTGAAGACTTCGCGCGGCCCTTCGAAGGTGAACACGCCCGATGCCCCGGCTTCGCGCAGCAGCGCGGCACGTTCGACCGCGTCCACCGGGCCGAAGAGGGCTGTCATGACCTTCACGACGGGTCCCCCGCCAAGACGTCGGTCCAGTCGTTGAATCCCGACGGATGGTGCGGACCGATGACGGCGTGCTCGAACAGGCCCACGCCGTGCTGCGTGCCCCCGTCGTCCTCGGTGCAGATGGCGCTACCGACGTGGTCGATGAGGCTGAAGGGAGCTCGCGCCATGACCTCGGGGTCGGTCATGTCGTAGGACACGCGTTCCGACGACGCCTCGCCCATCCACGTGCCGTGTGACCAGGAGGAGTCGCCGCCGTACCCGGAGCCGAAGGCGATGGGCGCGAACAGCTTCGACTCGACGTCGAGCTGCAGCCGACCACCCGACCGCGTCATCATCTCGATGCGAGCGCCACGAGGAATCCTGGTGCCCGGCGTGTAGTGCACCGTCGCGCGCACGCCGTCGAGCTGTTCGACCCGGCCGTCGCGCCAGCGTCGGGTGCAGTCGTACAGGCTGCGATGGCCATCCGGGTCCTCCTGGATGATCAGGAAGATCTGGTAGTCGTCG
>JAQSXQ010000543.1 GCA_029256565.1 Mycobacterium sp. | reverse complement strand
CGACAACGCACCACGACTCGACGACATCGCACGGGACGCTGCAGCGCTCGACGCTCAGACGAAGTCGATCCCGGAACCTGCCTACCTCACCGCCGTCGGCGACGCTCGGACCGCCCTCCAGCGGGAGGTGGCCGACCTCGCCGAACTGCTCCAAACGCCCTCTCAAGCCGCGGAATTGGCACCGGCCATGGTGCGTACCGACGCACCACGCACGTACCTCTCGGGTTTGCAGCACCGCCGGGGTCCGCGACTCCTCCTCGGGTCGTGACCGACCAACCCCTCGATCCGCGAACGCACAGCAAACTCCATCGCCTTCGGTTTACGAAGTCGCCAGCGAAGCAGTAGTGTCCTGAGCGAATTCCAAGATCACCTGAGGGCAGTGGGGACTTCGATGACCATCAGTTGGGCCGACGTAACCAGCCTGGGATCGCAGGGGTGGCTCGCCGTCGCCGCATGGGCAGCACTGCTGTTCGGTATCGCAGTGGTGATCTATGCGCATCGGCAACTCGCGAAGAACCGGCAGCTCAAGACCGAACAGGTCCGCCCACAGGTCGCCATGTTCATGGAGCCGCACCCGTCCGACTGGCACGTGATCGAGCTGGTGGTCCGCAACTTCGGCCAGACGGCAGCCCACGACGTCAGCTTCGACTTCGCCCATCATCCGACGGTCGCGGTGTACGAGGACAACCCCCACGACGGACGGCCCGAAGTCACCGAACTGGATCTGCCCAGCGAACTGCCACTTCTCGCACCGGGGCAGGAATGGCGAACGGTGTGGGATTCGGCGATCAGCCGCGAAGAACTCGGCGGCTCCATCCGGTCACGCTTCGACGGCACGGTGACGTACTCGGACCGGCCCCGTCCGGACGGCGGCAAGAAGTCGCGGGCGTGGAAGACACGGCAGACGTTCGAGTCCAAGGTCTGCCTGGACTGGGCGACCCTGCAGCCCGTACAGCGCCTCGAACTGCTCACGTCCCACGACTTGGCGAAGCGCGAGAAGCAGAAGCTCGAACTGCTGCGCAACGTGCTGACCTACTTTCACTACGCGTCGAAGGAGACTCGGCCCGACGTGTTCCGCGCCGAGATCGAACGGATGAAGCAGGCGGTGGAGGAAACGCAAGACCGCTGGCGCACAACGCAGCTCGACAAGACGACTGAACTCGACTTCCCGTGGATCAACAATGGCGACGCCGGCCGACACCGGGTGAACGCGCGCTGAGCGCCGCGCCCGATGAACGGCCACGGCGTCTCAGTAACATCGGCGGCGAACATCCACGAGCAGGGAGAGTCGATGAGCACCCCGGTCACCTATGAGCGCACCGAATCCGTAGCGACGATCACGCTCGACGACGGCAAGGTCAACGTGCTGTCCCCGACGATGCAGCAGCACGTCAACGAGGCACTCGACCGTGCCGAGAAGGCAGCGGCGGACGGTGAGATCAAGGCGATCGTCATCGCCGGGAACTCGCGGGTACTCAGCGCCGGGTTCGACCTGTCGGTGTTCAATTCGGGCGACGCGGCCGCCGCGCTGGGCATGCTGTCCGGTGGGTTCGAGTTGTCGATCCGGCTGCTGACGTTCCCGGTGCCCGTCGTCATCGCGGCGACCGGCCCCGCCATCGCCATGGGATCGTTCCTGCTGCTCAGCGGTGACCACCGGATCGGATCCCCGCGGTCCCGCTGCCAAGCCAACGAAGTGGCCATCGGCATGGTGCTGCCCATCTCGGCGATCGAAATCATGCGGATGCGACTGACTCGTGCCGCATTTCAGCGCGCGGTGGCACTGGCCACCACTTTCTCCGGTGACACCGCCGTGGCGGCAGGCTGGCTCGACGAGATCGTCGAGGAAGCCGACGTCTTGTCGCGTGCCCAGGAGGTCGCGGCCGAGTTCGCGGCCACCCTGCACGTCAAGGCGCATCGAGCCAGCAAGCTCAAGGCCCGCGACGAGGCGCTCAAAGCGATCCGCGCCGGCATCGACGGTCTGCCCACCGAGTTCGCCAGCGGCGGCTGAGTTCGTCGCTCGTTCGTCATCCGCGATGAGTGAGATGCGTCGCAACAGGGTGTTCAAGCACCGTCAGCGGTTACCCCTTTCACAGCGGAAGCACAGGTATGTTGCGCTTGCTGACGTGAGGTGATGGCTGAGGCAACACCCTCGTTCACTGTCGGGGGAGGCAGTGGCAGGGCTCGCCATCACCGAACCCCCGCAGTCCGCCGCCGCTGTCGGCCGCGCTACGCCTCAGCGGCGTTGATCAACTCCTCGAGTTCGTCGAGCACGCGTTCGAGTTCGCCGACCAGCCAGGTGTCGTCCGTCCGCTGATAGATGTTCAGCAGCGACCGGTAGTACCAGAGGTGTTCCTTGGGGTCGTTCTGACTGAACCGCTCCCAGAGCGCCGAGCCGTCGGTGCGATAGTCGCGCAGGATGGCGCGAGCGTTGTCGAGCTTGTCGGCCAGCGAGACGAGGATCGTCTCCTTCGACGCGTACACCAGATGGTCGATGTACTGCTGCTTGCGATGCTTCCACGGCGGCTTGGGCACCTGGTCGGTGTCGCTGCACTCCTCGACGATGCGGGCGACGTCATCGCCGAACCGTTCCCGGATCACGGCGAGCGTCGGGGCGCCGCCCTGGTCTTCGACCGCGTCGTGCAGCAGCCCGGCGATCGCCTGGTCCTCCGTGCCGCCGCCCTCGATCACCAGGCTCGCCACCGACAGCAGGTGACCGACGTACGGGATGCCGCTGCCCTTGCGCTCCTGCGTGCGGTGCAGATCCGAGGCGTATGCGAGTGCGTCGTCGAATCGGGTGGTCAGCTTTCCTGCGGTCTCCGCTGCCATGTGGCTCCCTGTCTCTAGTCGTCCGGCACACCCTCACTGTGGCACGGCGGTACGACAGCACGGTCGGCCCACCTAATTCGGTGCTGGCCGTCGGGCCCAGGTCCTAGGGTGGAGTCGATGGGACTTCACCTCCACCGCGCCGAGCGCACCGACGCGCTCGCCGCGGGCCTCGGTGACCTCCTCGCCGACCCGCTGCCCGATCCGTTCGCGACGGA
>JAQSXQ010000542.1 GCA_029256565.1 Mycobacterium sp. | reverse complement strand
GCCGTCTTGAGCGCACGCATCGCCGCGATGTCCTCGGGGGTGCGGGACATCGGCAGGTAGTCGCGCTTGCGGCTGCCCACCCCATGCTCCGAGCTGACGTTGCCGCGGTGGTCGGCGATCAGCGTCATCATCGCCGAGTACAGCGCGCGCTCGGCGTCGCCGTCGAGCGCGCAGCGCACCAGGTTCAGATGCAGGTTGCCCTCCCCGACGTGGCCGAACAGCACCGGGATCGCGTCGGGTGCGTGGTCGGCGACCAGGGCCGTCGCGGCGGCGGCGAAGCCCGGGACGTTCGCCAGCGGCAGTGAGACGTCGAACTTCAGCGGCGGCCCGTACCGTCCGAGGACGTCGGCCACCGATTCGCGCACGGACCACAGGCGCTGTGCGGCAGCGGAATCCACTCCGACGGCCGGCTCGCCCACCAGGTCGGCCCGGCCGAGCGCATCGGCCAGTCGCTCGGTCTGGTCGGTGTCGCCCGCCAGTTCCACCAGCAGTTGCCATGCGCCGCCGACGGGTGCGGCCACGCCGAGGTGCTCGGCGGTCAGCGCGCTCGCCCGCGCGTCGATCAGTTCCAGCGCGGCGATGCCGTCGGCGTCGCGCAACTCGCGGCCCAGTGCGATCAGCGCGCCCAGGTCGTCGAAGCCGACGACCGCCGTCACCCGGTGGGCAGGCGTCGGGTGCAGTCGCACGTCGAGCGCGGTGATGACTCCGATGGTGCCTTCGGCGCCGACGAACAGCGACGTCAGGTCGTAGCCGGTGTTGTCGCGGCGAACCTCGCTGTGCCTGCGCACGATCGAGCCGTCGGGCAGGGCGACGTCGAGGCCGAGGATCTGTTCGGCCATGTTCCCGTACCGCACGGTGCGCAGGCCGCCGGCATTCGTCGAGGCCATTCCGCCGATGGTCGCGGTGTCGCGTGAGGCCAGGTCGACTCCGAACACCAAACCCGTTGCGGCCGCCGATTTCTGCAGTGCCGCCGCGGTCACGCCCGCGCCCACCCGTACGCGCCGCTCGACCGCGTCGATCGGCCCGATGTCGGTCAGCCGCTCGGTCGATAGCAGCACGTCGTCGTGTTCGGGCACGGTTCCGGCAACCAGTGAGGTTCGGCCGCCCTGCACCGTCACGTTCACGCCCGCGTCGCGGCAGGTCCGCAGCACGTCAGCCACCTCGTCGGCGTCGCCGGGTCGCACCAGCGCGCGGGCATTCCCGCGGTAGCGGCCGGTGTAGTCGACGCAGCGGCCCACCAGTACGTCGGGATCGGTGCTGACGTGACGCGCGCCGACGATCTCGGCGAGGCGGTCGATCAGCGAATCGGTCACGTCGTGGGTGTACCACAGGCGTCGGTCAGCGCGAGGAACGCCCCGAGCCCGATCAACCCGTCGGGCGTGGACGGCAGATAGTCGGTGAGGTGGAGCGACCGGACGATGACCGCTGCGTACTTCGCCCGGCTGATGGCGACGTTGAGCCGATTCCGGTTGAGCAGGAACGAGATTCCGCGCGGGACGTCGTCGGCCGAGGACGCCGTCATCGAGACGAACACCACCGGCGCCTGCCTGCCCTGGAACTTGTCGACCGTGCCGACCTCCACGTCGGGTAGGCCTGCGGCGTCGAGGCGGCGGCGCAGTGTCAGCACCTGGGCGTTGTACGGAGTAACGACGAGGACGTGCCGCTGGGTGAGCGCCGTGGGGCCGTCCTCGTCGGTCCACGTGGCGCCGAGCAGGCGTTCGATCTCGCCGACGATCGCGTCGGCCTCCTCCGGGCTCTCGGTGGAGTTGCCGTCGTGGTTCACCGCCAGCACGCGCACCCCCGGCTCGACGCCGTCGAGGCGGCGGGCAGCGCTGACGTCCTCCCGCGAGTGCAGGCGGCCGTCGTAGGACAGCCGTGACACCGGCGCGCACACCGCCGGATGCATCCGGTACGACAGGTCGAGGAAGTAGCCGCGCTCGGGCGGGAGCGTGTGCTCGCCGTCGACGAGCCAGCCGAGAGCCGAGTGGTCGACCGGCTCCGGGTGGGTGCCCTGGCTGACCTGCGGTAGCTGCTGCGGGTCGCCGAGCAGCAGCAGGTTCGTCGCCGCGGCCGCCACGGCGATGGTGTTGGCGAGGCAGAACTGGCCAGCCTCCTCGACGACGAGCAGGTCCAGGCTGCCCCTCGGCACGCGCCCGTCGTTGGCGAAATCCCATGCGGTGCCGCCGATCACGCATCCGTCGTGGTCGGCGATGAACCCGGGGTAGTCCTTCTCGTCGACGTCCTGCCACGGCCCGCCCGGGCTCTTCTTCTTGCCGACGCGCTGCGGGTCGACGCCTGCCTCGATCACGCACCCGAGGAGGTTCTCGACCACGGCGTGCGACTGCGCGACCACGCCGATGCGCCACCCGCGGGCGACGAGTCGCGCGATGACGTGGGCCGAGGTGTAGGTCTTGCCCGTGCCCGGCGGACCGTGCACGGCGAGATACGAGGAGTCGAGGTCGAGCAGCGCGGCCGTGATGTCGTCGACGGTGTGGCCGGTGCGGGGGAGCCCGCCGCCGCTGACGGTGCGCGGCGGACGCCGCAGCAGGATGTCGGTGACGGCGTCGGCGGGCAGGTTCGGCAGGCTGGCGCCGATGAGCGTCGCCGCCGACTCGATCGCGCTCTGCAGCGGCTTCTTGCCGATCGGCGGGCCGGGCGTCAGGGCGAACGGGGTCTCGTCGAAGCAGCCGCCGTCCTTCGGTTCGCGCTCCATGATGACGACCTCGGTCGGCATCGACGGGTCGTCGCACTCCACGGGGGTGGCCGAACCCCACACCCGTCGGTCGGGGTCGCCGGCGAGGCCCGTCGGACCCGGCGGCGCATACAGTGCGTACAGCTCCCTGCCGAGTTCGCCGGAGGCGAGTTCGCCGGTGACCCGCAGCTGGCGCTGCTGCTTGCGCGCCTTGGCAGGCTTGTGCCAGTCGGCGACGACCTCGGCGGTCTCCACCATGAACACCCCACCGTCGTCGGCCCACTCGTCGACCGGGTTGTTGATGCGGTCGAAGTGCGCCCACCAGAACGGCTTGTCCTCGCGCTGGTGGTA
>JAQSXQ010000541.1 GCA_029256565.1 Mycobacterium sp. | reverse complement strand
GGTGACCCAGGAGGCGTTGCGCGCCAACACCTTCTCCATGCGCGTCCGGTTCTCGGGGATGGCGTCGCGGTTCTGGCGGCGCCGCTGCACCGAACCGACTGCGGTGAACGTGTGCACGGTCGGGACGTCGTGATGGTTGGCGGCGAGTTGGGCGGCGATTCCGTACGTCCACCAGTCGGCGTGCACGACGTCCGGCCGGTCCGACGTCCACTCGGCGTCGAGCAGGTGCGCGAACTCACCCATGAAGGGCAACTCGTCGTCCGGACGCGTGACTGCTACGTCGCCCGCGCGCAACGACTTGACCGCGTACCCGGCAGTCGTCATGCACTCGTCGGGTTGACCGGCGAACGCGCGTCGGGTGTAGACGGTGACGGCGTGTCCCTGAAGTGTCAGCGCCGCGGCCAACCCACTCGTGCGGCGAGCGGGAATGGTTCCCTCGTGGATGCGGCCGTCGACGTCGATCTCAGCATGCGGACCGACCAGGCTGACCTTCACGTGACTCCCATCGTCGAACCGCGCCGTCCCAGCCGCGGGGAGTCGAGATATCCGCGTCGCCGCGGGATGAAACCGTGCCGTGCGTCGGGGGGATACCACTTTTCGCTTGGCGGATAGCACTGCGGCCCGGCACCTTTGGGGGCCGGGCCGCAGACGTCGGCGACTACTGCTGGGACTTCTCCCGAGCCTCGTTGGCGTCGGCGGCACTGCGCGCCGCCTCCGCCTCGGCTTCCTTCTGCGACGCCTCGCGCTGTGCATCGGCCTTGTCCTGCTGCGCCTGCCCCTCACGCTGCAGGTCGTCGCGACCGGCGACGGTGCCCGCGACCTCCTTGGCCTTGCCCTTAACGCCCTCGACGGCGCCCTTGATGCCTTCTTCCGGACCACTGTTGTCCGCCATGGAATCCTCCTTCGATGGTCGACCGTTGTCGGCCGCCGGGTTCCCATGGCCGCGAGCACCAAACGCCCGCGGGCGATCTTGGTTGACGGCACCGCAACCGGGCATACCATCAGTGATGCCTGAAGACAGTGCGATGGTTGGCGTGGTCGTCGTGGGTGCCTCGGCGGGCGGCGTCGAGGCGTTGATGCGGCTCGCGTCGACCCTTCCCGCCGACCTGCCGTACGCCGTCCTCGTCGTGCTGCACATGCCGTCGGAGGCGCCGAGCGTGCTGGCCCGCATCGTCGACCGTGCCGGGCCGCTACCCGCGGTGCCGGCCGAACACGGCACGCACGTGTTGGCCGGGCACGTGTACGTGTCCACGCCGGACCACCACCTGCTGCTCGACGATCACCACGTCGCCGTCACGAAGGGCCCCACCGAGAACGGCCATCGGCCTGCGATCAACGCGCTGTTCCGGTCGGCAGCACTGGCCTTCGGACCGCGCGCAGTCGGAGTGCTGCTCTCGGGTGTGCTCGATGACGGCGTCCTCGGGCTGCAGGCAATCAAGGCCCGCGGCGGCACCACGATCTGTCAATCACCCGACGACGCACTGTTCTCGTCCCTGCCGAAGAACGCACTCGCCGCGGGCGTCGTCGACCATGCGGTCCCCGTGCCCGAGATCAGCGGCATACTGAAACAGGTGAGCGGACGCAAGGTGGAGGAACCGTCGATGCCGCGCGACGCCGCAATGGAGCTGGAGAACCGGATTGCGATGGCGCCGCAGTTCGGTGCGCCGATCGACACCGAACAACTCGGCCCGCCGTCGGGTTACACCTGCCCGGACTGCAACGGATCGCTGCAGAGCATCGAAGGCAGGGGATTCCGCTGTCAGGTCGGCCACGCGTGGACCGCCGACGCCCTGCTCGAAGCGCGGGACAGCGAGATCGAAGGGGCACTGTGGGTCGCGGTCCGCAGCCTGCAGGAGAAGGCGAAGCTGTCGCGGACGCTGGCCGAGAAGGTCGGTCCCGGCATGATGGCGGTCCGCTACACCGCCGCGGCCGACGAAGCGGACCGGGCGCTGGCGGTGCTGCGCGATCGGCTCTCCAGCATCGGCCTGTCCGGCCGTGAGTAGCGTCGCGCCGCTGCGCATCACCACCGACGCCGCGCCCAACGCGTGCGTGCTCACCGTGGAGGGCATCCTCGACGGCTCGACGTACCGGACGCTGCGAGACACCGTCGTGAAGTCCGCGCTCGATCAACCTGCAGGCGTGGTGGTCGACGTCACCCGCCTCGACGCGCCGTCTCCCTCGGCATGGACGGTGTTCACCAGTGCGCGCTGGCACGTCAGCACGTGGCCCGACGTTCCCGTGGTGCTCGTGTGCGAGCACGAGCGGGGCCGACACGTGCTGTCTCGCAACGGCATCACCAGATACGTGCCGGTCCATCCGGACCTCGAGTCGGCAGTGGCTGCGCTCGACCGGTCCGGCGGGACCGTGCGTCGCCGCGCCCGTACGCCCATCGCACGTCCGCTCGGCCGTGCCGAGGCCCGGCGGTTCGTCGCGGACAGTCTGCACGCGTGGGGTTCCGACGACATGTCGCCGGCCGCAGCCACCGTCGCGTGGCTGCTGGTCGACAACGTACTGGTCCACACCCTCAGCGACCCGGTGCTCATCGTCGAGGAGTTCGGCGGCGCCATCACCATCGCCGTCGAGGACAACAGTTCGTCCCCGGCCATGCGGCACGAGAGCACTGGCGGCGGCACGGACGTGGTGTCCGGCCTCGCAATCGTCAACTCCCTGGCGCGGACGTGGGGGTCGGCGCCCACCCCCACCGGAAAGACCGTGTGGGCCGTCCTCGGGCCGGAGAACCGGCTGTGACCGGTAAGGTTCGAGCCTTGACGGGATCACGCCGAACCGACGACACGCAAGACGCCGCCGACGAGTCGTTCGAGGCACTGCTGCGGTTCGTCCGCGACTCACGCGGCTTCGACTTCACCGGCTACAAGCGCGGCTCCCTGATGCGCCGCGTGCGGCACCGGATGGACCAGGCGCACTACGAGACGTTCGACGACTACCTCGACGTCCTCCAGGCGGACTCCGACGAGTTCGACGCCCTGTTCAACACGATCCTCATCAACGTCACCTCGTTCTTCCGCGACCCCGAGGCGTGGGACGTCGTCGC
>JAQSXQ010000540.1 GCA_029256565.1 Mycobacterium sp. | reverse complement strand
TGATCAAGGACGAGGCGGTCCGGTCGGCGGAGCCGCTCGGGATCGACGTCAAGACGACGGCCGTCGCCAATGACTGACCTGTTCCGGCTCGACGGGAAGGTCGCCGTCGTGACGGGCGGCGGTCGCGGCATCGGCGTGATGATCGCCCGTGGGCTGCTCGAAGCCGGCGCCAGCGTGTACCTGTCGAGCCGCAAGGAAGCCGAATTGACCGCGGCGGCCGCCGAATTGGCGCCACTCGGTCGGGTCGAGGCGATACCAGCCGATCTCGGCACGGCCGCCGGGGTGGATGCGCTGACGTCCGCGCTGACCGAACGCGAGGACGCGATCCACGCGCTGTTCAACAACGCAGGCGCGGCCTGGGGTGCCTCGTTCGAGGACTTCCCGGAGTCGGGCTTCGACAAGGTCTTCGACGTCAACGTCAAGGGCGTGTTCCTGCTGACCCGGGCGCTGGTGCCGCTGCTCACCGCGGGCGCGACGGACGACGATCCGTCCCGCGTCGTCAACACCGGCAGCATCGACGGGATCGTGGCCCCCGAACGCGGCCGCGACAACTTCTCCTACAGCGCCAGCAAGGCCGCCGTGCACATGCTGACCCGCCACCTGGCCGGGGAGCTGGCGCCGAAGATCCTCGTCAACGCGATCGCGCCAGGGCTGTTCCAATCCCGGATGACGAAGGAACTGCTGGCCGCGGGCTCCGAGGCCGTCGGTTCCGCACTGCCGCTGGGCCGCATCGGCGCGCCAGACGACATGGCGGGCATCGCAGTGTTCCTCGCCAGCCGCGCGAGCACGTACATCACCGGTGCGGTGATCCCGGTCGACGGCGGAGTCAGCACCATCCGCTGATCAGAACTCGATGACCTGCCGCACCGCGTGGCCGTCGGCCAGTTCGTCCATTCCTTCGTTGATCTGGTCGAGTCCGATGGTCGACGACACCAGCGCCTCGACCGGCAGCCGGCCCTCGCGCCACATCTCGACGAAGCGCGGGATGTCGCGTGCCGGCACCGCCGAACCCAGGTAGCTGCCGATCAGCGAGCGGCCCTCGGCCACCAAGCCCAACGGCGACAGGCTGATTCGCGCATCGGGATGGGGCAGGCCGACGCTGACGGTGCGGCCGCCGGGTGCGGTCACCGCGATGGCGGTCTCGAGTGCGGCCGCGTGGCCGACGGCTTCGATGACCACCTCGGCCTTCAGGTCGCCGACGTCGTCCGGAGTGCGGGCGGCATGCACGCCCAGTTCGCGGGCGCGGGCCAGCTTGTCCTCGAGCCGGTCGATGGCGACGACCCGTACGTCGTCGTGCGCGAGCGCGGTGAGCAGCGCGGCCATTCCCACTCCTCCGGCGCCGATGACGGCGACCGTCTGGCCCGGCTCGGGACGGCCTGCGTTCAGCACGGCGCCACCGCCGGTCAGCACCGCGCAGCCGAGCAGCGACGCCACGACGGGCGGGACGTCGTCGGCCACCGGCACCACCGATCGCCGGTCGACCACCGCGTGCGTCGCGAACGCCGAGACGCCGAGGTGGTGCAGTACCGGCTCGCCGTCGCGGCTCAGGCGGGTCTCGCCGCCGAGCAGTGTTCCGACGCCGTTGGCGGCGCTGCCCGGTACGCACGGCGCCAGTCCGTCGGTCGCGCAGCCCGAGCACTCGCCGCAACGGGGGAGGAAGGTCATGACCACCCGCTGCCCGGCCTGCACGTCGGTCACCGCGGCGCCGACCTCCTCGACGATGCCCGCGGCCTCGTGGCCGAGCAGCATCGGCACGGGGCGGACGCGGTTGCCGTCGACCACCGATAGATCGGAGTGGCACAGGCCCGCCGCCTCGATCCGCACCAGCAGCTCGGTGTCACCGGGTGGCGCGAGGTCGAGGTCGGCGACGCTCAGCGGCTGTGAGTCGGCGTAGCGGCGGGGGGCTCCGATGCGTTCGAGAACGGCTCCGCGAATCTTCATGCCACCAGCCTGCCTGAAAGACTGGCGGAATGGCCGTCGATGAACGATCACTGACCAGCCGGGACTTCCCGGTGCACTGGCCCGTCCTCACCCGGTGGACGGACAACGACATGTTCGGCCATCTCAACAACGCGGTGTACTACGAGCTGTTCGACACGGCGATCAACGCGTGGATCAACACCAGCGCCGACGTCGACCCCGTCACCGCCCCGTGGCTGGGCGTCGTCGCCGAGTCGGGGTGCCGGTACTTCGCGGAACTGGCCTTCCCCGACCCGCTCGTCGTAGGGCTGGCCGTGACCAGGCTGGGGACGAGCAGCGTCACCTACCGGCTGTCGGTCTTCGCGCCCGACACCGACGCCGCACCCGTTGCCGCGGTGGGTCACTGGGTGCACGTGTACGTCGACCGCATTACCCGACGCCCCGTCCCGATCCCGGATGCGATCCGGGCCGTACTGGCGGGGGCGGTGGTGGACTGACGCTGACCACATCGGTCACATCAGTCACCGCAAGACTCGGCCCACTCGACCGCGCGATGTTCCACCTGACGAGCGAATTGGAGATCAGTTGGCGGGACGCGCCTGAGCCGCACGTGCGACAGCGGCAGTGCTCCCCAACTCGGCACGCAAGGCCGGATTCTCGACGTAGCACGTCACGTAACGGAGTAGGTCGAGGCAGTCGACGTCAAATTTCCGACAGTCGATCTCGATCATCGGCGCTGGCGGCAGACGGTCGATCCGCCATATGCGTGTCGTGTATCGCGGTCTCCACTCGGAGTTCGCATACCCGATCAGGAGGATGACGGGGTGGCCGTTGAACCCGGCCTTGACCCCTGCGATCTCGTTCCAAGTCAAGCGGGACTCGAAGCTCCACCCGCGTTGTGTCACACCTTGTTCCGACAGGGCCAGACTGCCGCGACGGATGCGTCCCGTGGCCGCCGATGCGGAGAATGTCAGGCAGAGAAGTCCGAAGCCCGCAAGGAACACCGCGCCACCCGGAAACCCACGGTCGTCGTGGACAAAGAGTTCGACGGCGGCGAGAGCACACGCGCCTGCGACGCACGTCATGAGAGCGACCAGCAATCCGAACTGTCGACCGGAGTAGGGAATCTCCGTCGT
>JAQSXQ010000539.1 GCA_029256565.1 Mycobacterium sp. | reverse complement strand
GGACTTCCGCCCCGTCGCGGTACTCGACTGGGAGATGGCCACCGTCGGACCGCGCGAACTGGACGTCGCGTGGATGGTGTTCGCGCACGACGTCTTTCAGGAGCTGGCCGGCATGGCGGGGCTTCCGGGCCTGCCGGAGGTGATGCGCGAGGACGACGTGCGCGCCACCTACGAGGCGCTGACCGGCGTCACGCTCGGCGACCTGCGATGGTTCTACGTCTACTCCGGGGTGATCTGGTGCTGCGTCTTCATGCGCACCAGCGCCCGGCGCGTCCGTTTCGGCGAGATGGACCAGCCCGACGACGTGGAGTCGACGTTCTATCACCTGTCGCTGCTGAAGCGGCTCATCGGAGAGGCGGAGGGCAGGAGCGCAGCGACCCGGGAAGAAGGAACAGCCTGATGCTTGGCCCCATGGACGAGTTCCCCGTTCACCAACTCCCGCAGCCCATTGCGTCACCCGGGTCGTCGGACCGCAACTTCTACGACCGGTCGTACTTCAACGCCCACGACCGCACCGGCGACGTCTTCCTCATCAGCGGAATCGGCTACTACCCGAACCTCGGCGTCAAGGACGCGTTCGTGCTCGTGAGACGCGGGGACGAGCAGACCGCAGTGCACCTCTCGGATGCGATCGACGGTGACCGGCTCAACCAGAACGTGGTCAACTACCGCGTCGAGGTCGACGAGCCCCTGCACCGACTGCGCATCGTGCTCGAGGAGACCGAGGGCGTCGCGGCCGACCTCACCTGGACCGGCCTGTTCCCGGTCGTGCAGGAACAACGCCACGTCCTGCGCGCGGGGAACCGCGTCACGCTCGACGCCCAGCGCTTCGCCCAACTGGGTTCGTGGAGCGGGCGTCTCGCGATCGACGGTCAGGAGATCACCGTCGACCCGCAGACGTGGATCGGGTCGCGCGACCGGTCCTGGGGCATCCGCCCGATCGGCGAGTCGGAGCCCGCCGGGCGGCCTGCCGATCCGCCGTTCGAGGGCATGTGGTGGTTGTACGTGCCGATGGCGTTCGACGACTTCTCGATCGTGTTGATCATCCAGGAGGAGCCGACGGGGTTCCGCTCGCTCAACGACTGCACGCGCATCTGGAAGGACGGCCGCATCGAGCAGTTGGGCTGGCCGCGGATCAAGATCCACTACCGCTCGGGCACCCGGATCCCCACCGGGGCGACCATCGACGCGACCGCAGGCGACGGCTCCCCGGTCCGGTTCGAGGTGGAGAGCAAGCTCCCGGTGCCGATCCACGTCGGCGGAGGGTACGGCGGCGACTCCGACTGGGTGCACGGCCTGTGGAAGGGCGAGAAGTTCACCGAACGACTCACCTACGACATGACCGACCCCGCGATCGTCGGGCGGGCCGGGTTCGGCGTCATCGATCACGTCGGGCGGGGTCTCTGCACGGAGGGCGACGCGCCACCGGTCGAAGGGTGGGGTCTGTTCGAACACGGCGCGCTCGGCCGGCACGACCCCTCCGGCTTCGCCGACTGGCTCACCGTCGCCGACTGACAGCCGAACGCGAAGAGGGGCACCCGATTGCTCGGGTGCCCCTCTTTCGTCGGACTACTAGCGGCCGTTGCCGATGGTCGAGGAGACCACGCCCACGGTGGCCTGCTGCTGGATGTCCTGGATCCATCCGTGGTGGGTGCTGTCGGCGGCGGCGGGTCCGGCCAAGCCCAGCAAAGCAGCGGCGAAACCGGTCGCGATGATGCTGGCGAATCCAAACTTCTTCATGATGATCTCTCTTCTGCTCTGGTTCTCGGTGGTCCGGGGGGAGGTTCTCCGGCCGGTCTGATAGCTAGAACCTGCAGGTCAGGGGTTTAATTCCGGTGGCAGCAATTGATCGCCGAGTGGCAGGAATCCACTACCCCTAGGCTGGGTTGGTGAGCCTCTTACTTGGTCCCGTCCTGCGCCACGTCGGCGCGACCACAGCCCAGGTGTGGGTCCAGACGGAGCACTCGGCGACCGTCGAGATACTCGGATCCTCAGCGCCGACGTTCGAGGTGCAGGGCTTCCACTACGCCATCGTCCCGGTGCAGGGCCTGACGCCGGATTCGACCACGGAGTACGAGGTCCGGATCGACGGCGTCAAGGTCTGGCCCGAGGCCGACTCCGCCTTCCCGCCCAGCGTCATCCGCACCCGCGGGCCGGAGTCCGCGTACCGGCTGCGCGCCATCTTCGGTTCCTGCCGATACCCCAAGACCGGCGACGCCAAGATCGACGACAAATTGGGTCACGACGCCTTGGACTGCTACGCCCAACGGTTGACCGAACTGCCCGTCGACCAGTGGCCGGATGCGCTGATCCTGCTCGGCGACCAGGTCTACGCCGACGAACTGACGCCCGACGCGCGACGGCACCTCGCCGGTCGCCGCTCGGGCCGGAAGACGTCGGGTCAGCGCCCGCCCGACGAGGTCGTCACCTTCGGTGAGTACGAGTCGCTCTACCGGCACACGTGGGGCGACCCGGAGATCCGGTGGATCCTCTCGACGCTGCCGACCGCGATGATCTTCGACGACCACGACATCCGCGACGACTGGAACACCTCTGCGGTGTGGCGCAAGGAGATGAACGCCAAACCCTGGTGGCGCGACCGCATCCGGGCCGGCCTGGCGTCCTACTGGGTATACCAGCACCTGGGCAACCTCAGCCCGGCCGAACTGTCGGCCGACGAGGACTATCGCAAGGTGCTGACCGCGGAGTCCGACACGTGGCCGCATCTGTCCGACCTCGCCGACCGTGCCGACAGCGAGGTCGACGGCGACAAGGGCCTGCGGTTCAGCTACCGGTGGGATCTTGGCCGCAGCCGACTGATCATGGTCGACTCGCGCAACGCCCGGATCCTCGACAGCGGTGACCGCAAGATGCTGGGCGACCGCGAGTTCAAGTGGCTGGAGGATCAGGTCGACGAGGGACTCGACGACCTCGACCACCTGGTGCTGGGCTCGTCGCTACCGTGGCTGCTGCCGCCGGCGCTCGGGGACATACAGACCATCAACGAGATCGGGGCCAACCGCAAGGGCATCCGCGGGCGGCTCGCCGAGAAGATCCG
>JAQSXQ010000538.1 GCA_029256565.1 Mycobacterium sp. | reverse complement strand
TGGGCGGGCGCGGTGCTGCTGGCCGTCGAGCACAGCCCGCCGAATCGGCGCGGACTGTTCGGCAGCATCCCGCAGGTGGGTCTGGCGCTCGGCTTGGCGCTTGGCACCGGGGTGTTCGCGCTGCTGCAGGTCGCGATGTCCGACGAGGCGTTCCAGGCCTACGGGTGGCGGATCGCGTTCCTGCTGAGCATCGCGCTCGTGGTCGTCGGTGTCGTGGTGCGGCTCAAGGCGACCGAGACCCCGGAGTTCGAGCGGGCGCGGGCCAGCGGCGACACCTCGACGGTGCCGGTTCGCGATGTGTTCCGACCGCCCGCGCTGCGCTCGACGGTGCTCGGGATGCTGTCGCGATGGGGCGAGGGTGCGGCGTTCAACACGTGGGGCGTGTTCGCGATCTCGTATGCGACCGGCACGTTGCACTTCGCAAAGGTGCCCACGCTCGTCGTCGTGACCGTCGCCGCGCTGCTGATGGCCGCGCTGATTCCGGTGTCGGGCCTGCTGGCCGACCGGTACGGCCCGAAACGCGTGTACGCCAGCGGGATCGCCGCCTACGCGCTCGCCGTCTTCCCGGTGTTCGCGCTGTTCGGCACCGGCAGCCTCACCGCGTTCGCGATCGGGATGGTGCTCGTCTTCGGCGTCGTGCACGCCTGGTTCTACGGCGCGCAGGGCACGCTGTACGCGTCGCTGTTTCCGACCCGCATCCGCTACACGGGTCTGTCCACGGTGTACCAGCTGTCGGGGGTCTACTCGTCAGGGCTGACACCGCTGATCCTGACCGCGCTGATCGCCGCGGCGGGCGGCTCGCCGTGGCTGGCGTGCGGCTACCTGGTGCTCACCGGCGTGATCAGCGTGGCCGCGACGTTGGCCCTGCGGCCGCTACCGCTTCAGGAGGCGGTGGCGTAAAGCCGGTTCGCGCAGGCGATCACCGCGCGCAGCGCCGATTGGGTGGAGTCCTGCGACCAGCCCATCGCCCAGTCCTCGCGGTAGCCGTCGCTGCCGCGGATGAACGTCGCCGTGGCACCGTCGACCTGCTTCTGGTGGAACCCCAGCATCTCGACGGCGATGCCCCGCTCGTGCAGCATCGCGGTGAGCGCGCCGATGGGCCCGGCCGCGACCGCGGTGGACGTCCCGATGCTGTCGCCGAGGGCGATGGTGGCCTGGTAGGTCCGCGCCTGCGGGCCGAGCGTGCCGGTGCGTTCGTCGGTGCACTCCCAGTTGCCCAGACGCAACGGTCCGGACGTGGGTGCGTAGGTGGCGTGGAATGCGTCGACCGACATGGACTCTGCCTCCTCGCGAAGGCCCCGCGGCAGCGAGGCCGTGATGGTGGTGGACGGCCCGAGTGGGCTCGCGAAGGTGGACATCATGTGTGCCGGAACTTTCCAGTGGAGGAAGTGACCGACGGTGTAGCACGACCCACAGCGAGGGGTCGGTCTGGATCAGACCCCGCTGCGGGTTGCTACTACGAGTCGCTTCGGCACGTCAGCGATGCTAGGCCGTCGGCGACCGCTCGTGCAAGCGATATCACCGACGGCTAGGGTTCATCGCCGATGACCGCGCTGAGTTGGTGGAACCTGGCGCTGCTCTTCGTCGCAGGCGTCGGCGGTGGACTCACCGGCAGCATCGCTGGTCTCGCCTCGGTGTCGACCTACCCGGCGCTGCTCCTGGTCGGTCTGCCGCCGGTCACGGCGAACGTCACCAACACCGTCGCCCTGGTGTTCAACGGCGTCGGATCGGTCTGGGGATCGCGGCCCGAACTGGCGGGCCAGCGTGCTGCGCTGGTCAGGCTGGTCCCGATGGCCGCGGTCGGCGGCGTCGTCGGCGCGGTGCTGCTGCTGTCGATTCCCGCCGAGGGCTTCGAGGACGCCGTTCCCGTGCTCCTCGCCGTGTCGTCGGTCCTCATCGCGCTGCCGCGCCGCACCCGCGCCGACGGTGACCAAGGCGGCGCCGTCCAGACAGTGCTGGTGTGCGCTGCGGTGTTCTTCATCTCGATCTACGGCGGGTTCTTCGGCGCCGCGGCGGGAGTGCTGCTGCTTGCGCTGTTCCTCAGCACGGCGAGCGACACCCTGGCGCACGCCAACGCCACCAAGAACGTGGTGCTGGGCATCGCGAACGGCGTGGCCGCCCTGATCTTCATGGTCTTCGCACACGTGCACTGGCCTGCCGTGGTCGCGATGGGCGTCGGGTGCCTGATCGGAGCGCGCCTGGGGCCGATCATCGTGCGGCGCGCGCCCTCGACGCCGCTGCGCCTCGGCATCGCCGTGGCCGGCCTGGCCCTGGCGGTGAAGCTGGGCTTCGACGCCTACCGCTGACCGCTCACGCGAAGACGTCCTCGCCGTGGGCCACCCGTGTGCCGAGGTCGATCAGCGAGACCGCCGACTCGTGCAGCCGTTGCCCCGCTTCGCGATTCGCCTGCCCAGCCAGATAGCGCGACCAGGTGCCCTCGATGACGATGCCGAGCTTGAAGCACGCCAGCGCCACGTACCAGGGCAGGTGCGACGTGGCGCGGCCACCGGCGGCGAGGTAGGCCTCGAGCAGTTCGGCCCTGGTGGCGAGCCCGCCGAGTGCGGCCAGCTCTGCGCCGGCGTCGATCGTGTTGGGTTCGGTGGGCCAGCACACCATCATCCAGCCGAGGTCGAGCAGCGGATCGCCGACGGTGCACATCTCCCAGTCGATGAAGGCGGCCAGTTCGGCTCGATCGCGGCGCAGCAGAACGTTGTTCAGGTGAGCGTCGCCGTGCATGACGCCGGGCCGCCCGTCGTCGGGCTGATTCGTCCGGAGCCAGTCGGCGAGGACGTCGACCGGCAGCGTGCGCGGGTCGTACGCGTCGTGCCGATAGCTCTCGAGCAACCGCAGGAACTGCGGGACCTGCCGGCCGATGAACGACCCCGGCCGCTGCAGCTCGGCCAGCGGGCTGCCCTCCCAGGCGACGTCGCCGAGTCGCGCGAGGCTTGCGGCGTAGGACAGGCACACGTCGTGGCGCATGGCGGCGTCGTCGACGTAGGGCTGGGCCATCTCGTTGCCCGGGTTGAACCCGTCGACCTCCTCCATCAGATAGAAGACGAC
>JAQSXQ010000537.1 GCA_029256565.1 Mycobacterium sp. | reverse complement strand
TGCCGGTGGTCAGTACGAGTGGGATTCGGCGGCCCCGGTGGCCGTGGCCCGGGCGGCCGGGCTGTTCACCTCGCGTATCGACGGCTCACCGCTGGTCTATAACCAGTCCGATGTCTCGCTGCCCGATCTCATCGTGTGCCGGCCGGAGCTGGCGGACGCGGTGCTCGCTGTCACCAAATCGCACTAGCGTCCCGGGCCGCGCCACGCCTCAGGCCAGCGCCATGAAGAGCTTCTCCAGCTCCGCTTCGGTCATCGGCTGCTTGCCGTCGGAACTCTCGCCGGTCAGGCATTCCCGCATGCCGGTCGCAACGATCTTGAACCCGGCCCGGTCCAGCGCGCGCGACACGGCGGCGAGCTGCGTGACGACGTCTTTGCACTCCCGGCCCTGTTCGATCATCGAGATCACGCCGGCCAGCTGACCCTGGGCGCGCCGCAGCCTGTTCAGTACTGCCGTGATGCTCTCTTCGTCGCCAACCATGGAAATCCCTCTCCTCGCGTCACCGTAGTAACACCGTACCCACCGGGGTATATGCCGCGCGCACATCGGACTCACGCCGAGCACGTGTGGCGGACGGGTCACCTGATCACGGTCTTATACGGATGCGGGCATATCGGCAGGTCCGGTGATATACCCCCATGGGTATAGTTGGCAGGGGAATACACCGCGCGCGGCCGCGCTTGATATACCCATAGGGGTATATGAATGCTCGGGTTGAACAGAGCGTCCGAAAGGAAAACTGATGATCTTCCACCAGTACTATCTGGATTGTCTGTCCCACGCTTCTTATCTCGTGGGCGATGAAACCACCGGCCGCGCGGTGGTCATCGATCCGCAGCGCGATGTGGCCGAGTACGTTTCCGACGCCGAGAAACGGGGTCTGACAATCGAACGCGTCATCGAAACGCACTTCCACGCGGACTTCCTGTCGGGCCACCTCGAACTCGCCGACGCGACCGGGGCGCGGATCGTGTACTCGTCGGTCGCCGAAACGGAATTCGATTCCGAGGGTGTCGATGACGGCGAACGGTACTCGCTCGGAGAGGTGATGCTGGAGTTCCGCCACACACCGGGGCACACCCCCGAATCGATGAGCATCGTCGTCTACGAACACGCTACCGACACCGTTGCCTACGGTGTGCTGACCGGCGACACGCTGTTCATCGGTGACGTCGGCCGCCCCGACCTGCTGGCCTCCGTCGGAGTCACCCGCGAAGAACTCGCCGACATGCTGTACAGCTCGCTGCACGACAAGTTGCTGACACTGCCCGATGCCACCCGGGTGTATCCCGCGCACGGCGCGGGTTCGGCCTGTGGCAAGAATCTGTCCACCGACCTCTGGTCGACCATCGGTGATCAGCGGGCGACGAACTATGCGCTGCGCGCCCCTGACAAAGCGACCTTCATCGAACTCGTCACCGCGGGGCAGCTACCCGCACCCGGTTACTTCGCCTATGACGCAGTCCTCAACCGGAAAGACCGCGATCTGCTCGACGAGAACAAGATGCCGTCGGCGATGCCCTACGATCAGGTCCGCACGGCGCTTCGTGACGGCGCGGTGCTGGTCGATGGGCGCACACCCGAGGAGTTCGCTCAGGGCCACCTGAGATATGCGATCAACATCGGGCTGCAGGGCCGATACGCCGAATTCGCCGGTTCGATACTCCGTTCCGATGTCGACATCGTGTTGTTCACCGATCCCGGTCAGGAGCTCGAGGGCAAGAACAGGCTGGCCCGAATCGGGTTCGACCGGGTGATCGGCTACGTCGCCGAGCCCTACCGGGTGATGGTCGCGCACCCGGACGACGTCCGGATCGCCTCGCGGCTGACGGCGGTGGCCTTCGACGAGCGTGCCGCCGCGGTGGCGGGCCTGCAAATCGTCGACGTCCGCAATCCGGGCGAAGTCACGGCCGGATCCGTTCCCGGTGCGGTCGCCATCCCGGTCGGGCAGTTGCCCGAACGGCTCGGCGAACTCGATCCCGATCGACCCACCGTCGTGTACTGCGCCGGCGGTTACCGATCGTCGGTGGCGGCAAGCCTGCTGCGCAAGAACGGGTTTGCCGATGTCAGCGACATCCTGGGCGGGTTCGGTGCCTGGGACGCGGCGCACCAGAACGCCTGAGAATCCAATGTCGCCGTCACGTCCGGCCTGACAGGAGGCACCCGTGGTCATCGCTCTCGCCCTTGCCCTCGGCGCCGTGATCGGCGTGCTGTTGGGCTTGCTGGGTGGCGGGGGATCGATCCTGGCGGTACCGGCGTTGGTCTATGTGCTGGGCCTGACGGTCGAGCAAGCGATTCCGATGTCACTGACCGTCGTCGGCGTGGGCGCCGCTGCCGGCGCATTGCCCAAAATCGTTGCCCGACAGGTGCAGTGGCGGCTGGCGGCGGTGTTCGCGGGCGCAGGCATACCCGGCGCCGTCGCGGGAAGCGCGATCGGCCGACAGCTACCGGAGCCGGTCGTGTTGGCCGGTTTTGCGCTGGTGATGATCGCGGCGGGCGTCCGGCTGCTGCAGGACACCGGAGATACCGGCACCGCATGCACGGTCGGCGACTCCGGGATCAACTGGCGACGGTGCGCGCCAAGGTCGATCCCGGCGGGCTTGGTCGTCGGTCTGCTGACGGGGCTTTTCGGCGTCGGCGGAGGGTTCCTGATCATTCCGGCTCTGGTGTTGTTGCTCGGTGTGGAAATGCCGATCGCGGTCGGGACGTCGCTGCTGATCATCGTCGCCAACTCGGCCGGGGGTCTGGTCTCACACCTGGACGGTAACAACATCGACTGGTCGGTCACTGCCGCCTTCGTCGGTACCGCCATCCTGGGATCGCTGATCGCAGGTCACCTCGGCACCAGACTCGATACCCGAAAGCTGCAGCGCGGGTTCGCCTATCTGGTGTTCATCGTTGCGGCGTACGTGCTCGTCGATACCGTCTTCCTGCGGTGACAGCCCGGTGCACCGCTCAGCGCCCCGTTGCCCCGTCGATCAGCTCGCGCAGGATGTCGGCGTGGCCGGCGTGGCGGCCGGTCTCCTCGATCATGTGGGTGAGCGCCCAGCGGACGCTGGGCGAGTCC
>JAQSXQ010000536.1 GCA_029256565.1 Mycobacterium sp. | reverse complement strand
CGCCCAACATGCGTGCCGTCTGGCGTGTAGATCACGCAGTCGTCGGTGTAGAACTCATCGATGGCGGCGCGCCGCCGCGTCGCATCTCCCTCCCCGAAGACTTCCTGGAGGTTCCGGGAAAGCAGCTCGAGCGTTCGTTGGGTCGCAGTCATGGTCGCCCATCTGTCTCTGAGTGCCGACCTGCTCGACACGACTCTCAACCAAACGGACCACAGTCCTGTTTGATTCCGACTTCCAACTGAGACGAACTACTAGGACCTCGTGTTGGCGTTCCCGCGCGGGCCGGTGCGTATCCAGACCACCGCGACGAACACCACCGTCAGCGCGAGCGGGAGGAGTCCGACGAGCCAACTCAGCGCCAGCGGGGGTCCCGGCTGTTCGAGCACGTCCACGGCCAGGTCGCCGGTGCCTTCGCCCTGCGGACCGTCGACCGTGAACCGCAGCGTCCAGGCCCCGGATGAGCTGAGCGACTCCACGTCAAGGCCCCACACCTCGCGGTTGCGGGGATGCCGGGACAGCCGGTCCGCCTCCTCCTGGCCATCGGGAGCGATCGCCGTGATGGTGCCGGACTTGCCCGCGATACCGCCATCCGGTTCGAACGTGAAGTCCAACGACTGCATGGCACGCAACGGCCACACGGTGAACCCGACCGTCACCGGGTAGGGGCCCACCTGGACGTGCTCGGTGTGCACGACGTAGTCCAGCGGATCGGCGACCGCGGCAGGCGCAGCGCCAATCGACACCGTGGCGACGGCACACAGCATCGCGACAATCGCCCGCAACCTGTTGACGATGGTCATGCTGATGCACCGACCGAGGCTGTCGCAGATGCACGCAATGCCCGGCCGAGTCGCCACGTCGCGCCGCCGAGCACCCCCGCGAGTAGCCCTCCGGCGACGCACGTCAGCAGAATGCTGCCCGCCTGCCCGCCGCCGTCCTCACCACCCAGGTCGACGCCCCCGGAACCCAATGAGCTGAGCAGCCAGCTGATCGCGATCACACCTGCCGCGCCGGAACCGGCCAGCAACCAGGCACTCGCGCCTCTCCATCGCAGCACGAACTCGACGACGACGCCGAACACGAAGACGATCGCCGGGATCAGCACCATGTCGAAGGGGAAGCCCAACTCGACGAAGTCGCGAAGCGCCAGATGCTGCATGTCGGCATACCAGCCGACCGCCCAGGTGGCGAACGACCAGGTCGCCACGTTCAGCACCAGCGTGAGAAGGCCGGTGCCGATGGCTCCGCCGCGCGGCACGACTTGAGAACCGAGCAGCACGCAGACGAGCGGAATGGCCAGCCAGGTCAGGGTGGGCCAGTCGATGGTCGCGCTCAGGTCGAGGTCCGCCAGCGCGCCGCTTTGAATCGAGGCGTACTGCCCGAACGCCGCGATCGCGACCATGAATCCCCAACGACCCCAGCGGTGTTCGCGGGCCGCGGCGAAGACGATCGCGGTGCCCATCATGGTGACGCAGATCGACGTCAGCCAACCTTGGTGTGGCGGCGAGGCGACGGTCACGTCGAATCCGTACAGGCCGTGCCACCACTCGTCGTACAGCCCGTACAGCAGGAACGAGGCCGCGGCGATGCCGCCGACCAGATAGCCGATCGGCGCGGCGAATACGCCGAGGACCTTGAAAGCGCGACCGCCGACGGTCGGATCGAGATCAAGGCCATTGCGCTGTGCGGCGGTAGCGCGCAACACCATCACCAAGCTGGTCAACCCGGCGATCGCGCCGCCGGAGTAGATGAACAGGTGCGGCAGCGTGAAGAAGCTATCCGGCCCAACGTCGAGGTGCCAGTCGATGTCCCAGGTCAACCCCGACAGCGAGATCAGGGTGCCGGCGAGCATGACGAACGCCGGTAACTTGCCGCGCGAATCCGCACTCGTCATGGCGGTGTACCTTCCTAGCCGTTGGTGGTGACGCTCAGAACTGCTTCTCGAACTTGGCCGCTGGCGGCGATGCGGACTGTGATGTCCCATTGCCCGGCCATGGACAGATTCACGTCGGCACGGTATTGACCGTTGCCTTGGGCCACGGCGGCCACAGGTGTTGTGGCGTGGCCCATTTGGGGCATCGCGGGTTCGAAGGTCACTGAGTCGGGCGTGGGAGGCTGGCCCCCGTTGCCGGCTATCTCGACGGTGACCGGGCTGATTCCGACCTTCGGCGACTCGCCGGTCAGCTGCACACGGTACGGTCCTGCCGTCGCGGTGGCCGCGCCATCGTCCATCGATTTCGGCCACAGCAGCCAGATTCCGGCGCCGACGACGGCGGCGATCGCGGCGATGAGGACGACGCGCTGGTGACTCACGGTTGGCGGACCTCGACTTCGGCTGGCGCAGTGAGGATGGCGTAGTCGCGCTCGGTCTGCACCCATACCTTGTAGCGGCCGGGCAGTGCGAACGAGTAGGTGAAGTCGATCTCGGGCCCGTACCGGGCCACTGATTCGTCGGGCTGCCCGCCTGCGGCGCCGGGTGCGGGCGGCACCATCGCATGCGCATGCGACCAGACCGGTGCTGTCAGTGCGTGTTCGCCGACGTCGGGGCCGTCGGGTAGCGGTCCCACGACCAGCATGTGTCCGACCATCCCGAGCCACGGTTGCAGATCGGGGGTGTCCCCGAACCTGGCTCGGATGGTGCTCGGACTGCCCGCCGGCGCGACCGTCGCGGTGATCTCGCCCAGCGAGGGTGGTGCCGGGGTCGAAGGTGTGGCAGGGGATTGACCGTCGATCCAGCCACGTAGCAGTTGCACCCCGCCACCGCGCCTGCCGATTTCGGCGGCCATCGCGTATGTCCCGCGTTCGGTGGTATCGAACTTTGCCTCGTACCGTCCCGGCGCGACACGGACGGGATGCACGTGCGACATGGTGCCCGCAGGTGAGACGACGATGAGATGGATCAGCGCACCGTGGTGGATCAGCAGGTCGTCGGCCGGTCGCCCGGTGGAGGAGTCGGTGAGGTTCAAACGTAGCGTGGACTTGTCAGCGGACACCGCCATGTTCACCGGTGGCCGCGAATGGTCGATCGGGTCCTGCGAATTGGCCGCAACGCGCGCGTAGGGATCACGG
>JAQSXQ010000535.1 GCA_029256565.1 Mycobacterium sp. | reverse complement strand
GGAGTGGGTGACGGCACCGTGGGCGGCGGGTGGATCGGCTACCTGTCCTACCCCGACGCCGGCGCCGACGGGGCGGCAGGCCGCATTCCGAGGGCCGCGGGCGGGTGGACGGATTGCGTCCTGCGGCAGGACGTCGACGGCCAGTGGTGGTACGAAAGCCTGCTCGGCACAGGACCTCCCGCGTGGATCACCGACGCGCTGGCAGCGCCGGCGCAGGTGCTGCCTCACCACGTCGACTGGCGGGCACCCGACCGCGGCACGCACCGCCGTGGTGTGCTGGCGTGCCTGGAGGCCATCCGCGCAGGCGAGGTGTACCAGGCCTGCGTGTGCACGCAGTTCACCGGCAGGCTCGACGGATCGCCGGTCGATCTGTTCGCCGACGCCGTCACCCGCACCGCACCCGCCCGCGCGGCATTCCTGTCCGGCGAGTGGGGTGCGGTGGCGTCGCTGTCACCCGAGCTGTTCCTGTCCCGGCACGGCGAACTGGTCACGTCGAGCCCCATCAAGGGCACCCTGCCACTGGATCGACCGCCGTCGGCGCTGCGGCAGTCGGTCAAGGACGTCGCGGAGAACGTGATGATCGTCGATCTGGTGCGCAACGACCTGGGCCGGGTGGCGATCACCGGGTCGGTGACGGTGCCAGAACTGCTCAGCGTTCGGCGCGCGCCGGGCGTGTGGCATCTGGTGTCGACGGTCGAGGCGCGCGTGGACGCCGACCTCCCGATGGCAGCGCTGCTCGACGCCACCTTCCCGCCGGCGTCGGTCACCGGGACGCCGAAGACGCGGGCACGGGAACTACTGCGGACCTGGGAGCCTGCGACGCGCGGAATCTACTGCGGGACGGTCGGATTCGCCTCGCCGGTCGCGGGATGCGAACTCAACGTCGCGATCAGGACCGTCGAGTTCGACGCCGACGGCTCGGCAGTTCTCGGCGTGGGGGGCGGCATCACCGCCGACTCGAACCCGGACGACGAGTGGGACGAGTGCCTGCACAAGGCGGCACCGGTCGTCGGGCGGACGCTAGCCGCGGGCCCGCAGCACGGCGTCGTACAGCTCGCGCCGTGACGGCGCACCCGGCGTGGCCTCGACCACCTCGGCGCACGCGTCCTTGACCCGCATGCCGTCGTCGACCCTGGCCTGCACCAGTGTCACCAGGGTGTCGACGTCGGCCCGCGGTTGCGCGCCGGCGAGCACGACGGTGATCTCGCCAAGCACGCCCTCGGCGGCCCACTCGGCGAGGTCGCCAAGCGTCCCGCGCTTGACCTCCTCGTGGGTCTTGGTGAGTTCGCGGCAGACGACCGCGCGACGGTCTGCGCCGAGCACGTCGGCGGCGTCGCGCAGGCACTCCGCGAGACGGCGCGGCGACTCGAAGAACACGCACGTGCGCTGCTCGTTGGTCAGCGCCTTGAACCACGTCAGGCGGGCGGCGTGCTTGCGCGGGGCGAAGCCGTCGAAGCAGAACCGGTCCGACGGCAGACCGGACACCGCCAGCGCCGTCGTCACCGCCGAGGGGCCGGGCAGGCAGCTCACCGTCAGCCCGGCCGCGGCGCACGCGGCCACCAGCCGGTAGCCGGGGTCGCTGATCAGCGGCATGCCCGCGTCGCTGACGACGAGCACCGTCGCTCCCCCGGCCACGTCGTCGACGAGGCCCTGCACCCGCGCCGCCTCGTTCTGATCGAAGAAGCTGACGATCCGGCCCGTCGGCTTCACCTCCAGGGACTGGGCGAGCACCCTGATCCGGCGGGTGTCCTCCGCGGCGATGACGTCGGCGGTGGCCAGCGCCTCGATCAGGCGGGCCGAAGCGTCGCCGACCTGCCCCAACGGTGTTGCTGCGAGCAGCAGGCGGCCTCCGGTCACAGGCAACAGCCTACGATCGCATGCGTGACCGCCCCGCCCGCCGAGCGCACAGTGCCGGTGATCAGCCCGGCGCCGCTGATGCCGACGCCCGACTTCGGGCCGCTCGACCGGATGCAGGGCTGGATCATGACCGCGGTCATCACCGCGCTCGCGGCGATCACGCGCTTCCTCAACCTCGGCTCGCCCACCGACGCGGGCACGCCGATCTTCGACGAGAAGCACTACGCGCCGCAGGCCTATCAGGTCCTGGGCAACCACGGCGTCGAGGACAACCCCGGCTACGGCCTGGTGGTGCACCCGCCGGTGGGCAAGCAGCTGATGGCCATCGGCGAGGCGATCTTCGGCTACAACGGGCTGGGCTGGCGGTTCAGCGGAGCCGTGTGCGGCGTGATCATCGTGCTGCTGGTGGCGCGCATCGTCCGTCGGATCACGCGGTCGACTCTGATCGGCGGCATCGCCGGGCTGCTGATCATCGCCGACGGCGTCAGCTTCGTCACGGCGCGCACGGCACTGCTCGACGTGTTCCTGGTGACGTTCGTGGTCGCGGCGTTCGGGGCGCTGATCGTCGACCGGGACCAGATGCGCGAGCGGATGCACGTCGCACTGCTCGAGGGCCGGATCGGCGAGACGGCGTTCGGCCCGCGGCTCGGCGTGCGCTGGTGGCGGTTCGGCGCGGGCGTACTGCTCGGGCTCGCTTTCGCCACCAAGTGGTCGGGCCTGTACTTCATCCTCTTCTTCGGGCTGATGACGTTGGCGTTCGACGTCGCCGCGCGCAGGCAGTACCGGGTGCCGCGGCCGTGGGTGGGGACGCTGCGACGCGACCTCGGCCCCACGGCGTACGCGATGGGCCTCATCCCGGTGCTGGTGTACCTGGCGGCATACGCGCCCTGGTTCGCGTCCGAGACCGGGGCGTACCGCCACGAGGAGGGCCGCACCATCGGCGAGGATGGTCTGCTGCCCAATGCCATTCGCTCGCTCTGGCACTACATGTACTCGGTGTTCACGTTCCACTCGGAACTGACGAATGCCGCGGGCAACCACCACCCGTGGGAGTCGAAGCCGTGGACGTGGCCGATGTCGCTGCGGCCGGTGCTGTACGCGATCGACCAGCAGGAGGTGGGCGGCTGCGGCGCGCAGTCCTGCGTGAAGGCCGTCATGCTCGTCGGCACGCCCGCGATGTGGTTCCTCGCGGTGCCGGTGCTGGGCTGGGCG
>JAQSXQ010000534.1 GCA_029256565.1 Mycobacterium sp. | reverse complement strand
GCAGTGCCCGATCACGCGCACGCGTGGCCAGCGCCGATACCCGACTTTCTTTACAAGTTAGGGTCGCCTGTCTAGCACGTTACCCGTCGGTAAGTTCATAATGTCGGAATGGCTCATGACTACGACGTCCTGATCATCGGCTCCGGCTTCGGTGGCAGTGTGAGTGCACTCCGGCTAACGGAGAAGGGTTACCGGGTCGGCGTACTCGAAGCGGGCAGGCGGTTCGCCGACGCCGAGTTCGCGAAGACCTCGTGGAACCTGCGCAAGTTCCTGTGGGCGCCGCAGTTCGGCATGTACGGCATCCAGCGCATCCACCTGCTCCGCAACGTCATGATCCTGGCGGGCGCAGGCGTGGGCGGCGGATCGCTGAACTACGCCAACACCCTCTACGTGCCGAACGAGCCGTTCTTCAAGGACGGTCAGTGGCGCGACATCACCGACTGGCGCGAGGAGTTGATGCCGCACTACGAGCAGGCCAAGCGCATGCTCGGCGTCGTCACCAACCCGACCTTCACCGACGCAGACCGGATCATGAAGGAAGTCGCCGACGACATGGGCGTCGGCCACACCTTCGTCCCGACCCCCGTCGGCGTGTTCTTCGGCCCCGACGGCGAGAAGACCCCCGGCAAGCGCGTCCCCGACCCCTACTTCGGTGGCGTGGGACCGGAGCGCACGGGATGCATCGAGTGCGGTTCCTGCATGACGGGCTGCCGCTACGGCGCCAAGAACACCCTGCTGAAGAACTATCTCGGGCTCGCGGAAACCGCAGGGGCGGACGTCATTCCGATGACCACCGTCAACGACCTGGAACCGCAGCCCGACGGGTCGTGGAAGGTGCACACCGTCCGGACGGGGCGCTGGGTGCGCAGGAAGAAGACGACGTACACCGCCGCGCAGGTGATCGTCGCCGGCGGCACCTACGGCACCCAGAAGCTGCTGTTCAAGCTGCGCGACACCGGCCGGCTGCCGGAGCTGTCGGAGAAGCTCGGCGTGCTGACCCGCACCAACTCCGAGTCGATCGTCGGCGCGGGACGGCTGCGCGTGCGCGACGACCTGGACCTGACCCACGGCGTGGCCATCACGTCGTCGATCCACCCGTCGGAGGACACCCACATCGAGCCGTGCCGCTACGGCAAGGGCTCCAACGCGATGGGTCTGCTGCAGACGCTGATGACCGACGGTCTGCTGCCCGACGGCTCCGGTGTGCCGCGGTGGAAGCAGTTGATCCAGTCCGCCAAGTCCGACCCGCGCGGCACGATGCGCCTGCTCAACCCGCGCCGCTGGAGTGAGCGCACGATGATCGCGCTCGTCATGCAGAACCTGGACAACTCGATCACCACCTACACCAAGCGCAACAGGTTCGGCGTGCGCCGGTATCTGAGCAAGCAGGGCCACGGCCAGCCCAACCCCACGTGGATCCCGGTGGGCAACGAGGTGACCCGGCGCATCGCCAAGAAGATCGACGGCGTCGCAGGCGGAACCTGGGGCGAGCTGTTCAACATCCCGCTGACTGCGCACTTCCTCGGCGGTGCCGCCATCGGCAGCGACGTCGAGCACGGGGTGATCGACCCCTACCAGCGGGTGTACAACTACCCGACGCTCTACGTGGTCGACGGTGCCTCGGTGTCGGCCAACCTCGGCGTGAACCCGTCGCTGACCATCACCGCCCAGGCCGAGCGCGCGGCAGCGCTGTGGCCGAACAAGGGCGAGGAAGACCTGCGGCCCAGCCAGGGTGAGCCCTACCGTCGGCTCGATCCGATCCCGCCGGTGCGCCCCGTGGTGCCCGAGCACGCCCCCGCGGCGCTGCGTCGGCTGCCCATCGAACCCGTCAGCTCGGCGGGCTGACGGGTCGAGGTCGCGTCGCCACTAGACTGAGCCGGTGGAAACGGCTCCGGACCCTGATGTTCCTTCATCGCCACGGCCCGTTCTGGTGGTCGACTTCGGTGCGCAGTACGCGCAACTGATCGCACGGCGGGTCCGTGAGGCGCGGGTGTACTCCGAGGTGATCCCGCACAGCGCGACCATCGACGAGATCAAGGCCCGCGACCCGCAGGCGATCGTGCTCTCCGGCGGTCCGGCGAGCGTGTACGCCGAGGGCGCACCGCAACTCGACCCGGCCGTGTTCGACATCGGCGTCCCGGTGTTCGGCATCTGCTACGGCTTCCAGGCCATGGCGCAGGCACTGGGCGGCACCGTCGCCCACACCGGCACCAGCGAGTACGGCCGCACCGAGCTGTCGGTGGCCGGCGGCTCGCTGCACTCCGATCTGCCTGAGACGCAACCGGTGTGGATGAGCCACGGCGACGCGGTGACCGAGGCGCCCGAGGGGTTCGACGTCGTCGCGACCAGCGCCGGCGCGCCGGTCGCGGCGTTCGAGAACCGCGCCCGTCGACTCGCCGGGGTGCAGTACCACCCCGAGGTCCTGCACACCCCGCACGGCCAGCAGATCCTCAGCCGCTTCCTGCACGACTTCGCAGGCATCGGCGCGACGTGGACCGCGGCCAACATCGCCGACGCGCTCGTCGAGCAGGTGCGCGCGCAGGTCGGCGACGGCCGGGCCATCTGCGGGCTGTCCGGCGGAGTTGACTCGGCGGTGGCCGCAGCACTGGTGCAGCGGGCCATCGGCGACCGGTTGACGTGCGTGTTCGTCGACCATGGTCTGTTGCGGGCCGGTGAACGCGGGCAGGTGCAGCGCGACTTCGTCGCATCGACCGGCGCGAACCTGGTGACGGTGGACGTGGCCGACCGGTTCCTCGAGGCGCTCACCGGCGTCACCAATCCCGAGGGCAAGCGCAAGATCATCGGCCGTGAGTTCATCAGGGCCTTCGAGGGTGCGGTGCGCGACATCGTGTCCGACGGTCATGGCGAGGTCGACTTCCTGGTGCAGGGCACCCTCTATCCCGACGTCGTCGAGTCCGGCGGTGGCTCCGGCACGGCCAACATCAAGAGCCACCACAACGTCGGCGGGCTGCCCGACGACCTGAAGTTCCGCCTCGTCGAGCCGCTGCGGTTGCTGTTCAAGGACGAGGTCCGCGCCGTCGGCCGCGAACTCGGGCTGCCCGAGGACATC
>JAQSXQ010000533.1 GCA_029256565.1 Mycobacterium sp. | reverse complement strand
ACCGATGCGAACGACGCGTCACCCCACATCGGACCCGCGCTGCGCCAACGTCTTTCGTCCAGCCCGTCGAAGAAGCCCACACCCCACCCGTCGGCGTTCATCAGGCCATGCTTCTGTCTGCGCGGGGCGTACGACTGCACGAGCAGCCCGTGCGGTCGGTCCAGCACCAGCGATGCGACGGTCACCGGCTCGCCGAGCCAGCCGAGGTGCCTACACATCCCAGGCCAGCCGCACGCCGGAGAAGATCTGCCGCCGGATCGGGTGGTCCCAGTTGCGGAAGCTGGGCCGCAGGATGCCGGGCGCGACGGCCCACGAGCCACCCCGCAGCACGCGATAGTCGCCGCCGAAGAACGGCTGGGTGTACTGCTCGTAGAGCATCGGCGTGAACCCGGGCCACGGGCGGATCGACGAAGTCGTCCACTCCCACACGTCGCCGAGCATCTGCTGCGCCCCGTACGCCGATGCACCGGCCGGGTAGGCGCCGACCGGCGCCGGGCGCAGCGCGTCACCGCCGAGGTTCGCCAGTGCAGCGGTGGGTTCGGATGCGCCCCAGGGGAATCGGCGCCGCGCCCCGGCAACGGGATCCCATGCGCACGCCTTCTCCCATTCCTCCTCGGTGGGCAGACGCGCTCCCGCCCATGCGGCGTAAGCCTCCGCTTCGAAGTACGTGACGTGCTGAACGGGCTCGTCGGCCGGGATCTGCTCGACGCGGCCGAATCGGGTCCGCGTTCCGTCGGCGCCCCAAAACTGCGGGGCCACCAGACCGGCCGTCTCCCGGTGCTGCCAACCGCGCTCGGACCACCACCGGCGTTCGCGATAGCCGCCGTCGGCGATGAAGTCGGCCCACTCCGCGTTGGTGACGGGCACGGTGCCGATCCGGAACGACGCGACGTCCACGACGTGCGCGGGCCGCTCGTTGTCGAGCGAGTGCGGCTCGGTGACCGCGTCGACGCCGAGCACGAACGGTCCGCCCGGCACCAGCACCGAGGTGCCCGCCAGACCGGGTTTGCCCGTGGGCAGCGGCGCGCCCGAATCGAGCAGGGCAGGCCCGGTTCGCAGATTGAGCGCCTGCAGCATGGTCTCGTTGTGCTGGTTCTCGTGGCTCACGACGAGCCCGAAGTCGAACTCGTCGGCGTCGGCGGGTAGCGCGTCGAGGCGGTCGAGTGCCTTGTCGCGCACCGTCGAGCAGTAGGACCGCGCCTCGGCGGGCTTGAGCAGCGGGAGGTCGACGCGGCTGGCCCGCGGGTTGGCGAAGGCGTCGTAGCAGCGCTCTACCCCGGGCTCCAGCATTCCGGGCCGACGGGGATCGTTGCCGCGGAGCAGCCACAGCTCTTCCTGCCAGCCGATGTGCGCGAGGTCCCACACCAGCGGGCTCATCAACGGGTCGTACTGGCGGTGCAGCTCGTCGTCGTCGAACTCGACGAGTCGTAGCGTGCGCTCGCGCGCGAGGGTGAGATCGCGGGCCAGGCTCTCGCGCGTGCTCACGGGTCGACTCCATTCGCCATGGCGGTGACGGCGCCGCCGATGCCGCGGGCGACGACGGCGTCGGCGAAGTCGTCGGCGGGACTGCGCCCCTGCTCGACCTGCTCGAGCAGGCGGGTCATCGCCGGCAGCAGTTCGTCGGGGGCACGTTCGGCGGCGGTCCGGACGCACCGCACGGCGGCCTCGTGCAGCCGTCGGTCGCCGAGGCCCTCCTGGGCAGCGCGATCCCACGCCGTGGCGACGGTCTCGGTGGCGTCGGCGGCTATCGCGGCGGCAGCCGGATCGTCGAGGAGCGTGACGAGTGTGAACACCATTGCAGGCCACACCGTGTCGGGCACGCTGTCGAGATATCGGATCTCCAGGAATCCACGGGGCCGTACCGGCGGGAACAGCGTCGTCAGGTGGTAGTCGACGTCGGCCTCGGTCGGGCGCCTGCCGCCGAGCATGGTGGTGCCGTCTGCCCATTCGGCGAACGGCACCCATTCGGTGACCGCGACGGGTTCGGGCGTGTGCACCAGCATGACGGGCGCCTTCAGCGCGTAGCGGGTCCAATCGTTGACGGGATCCTCGTCGTTGGCGCCGAGGATCGGTCCGCAGCGCGCCGAGTCGAGTCGGCTCCAGACGTGCTGGCGGGCGCTGCGCCAGCCGGTGAACTCGCCACCGAGCAGCGGTGAGTTGGCGGTGATCGCGATCATCGTCGGTCCCAGCGCATGCGCCAGCCTGACCCGTTCCGCCCAGCCGTCGCGGGGTCCGGCGTCGACGTTGACCTGGACCGACGCGGTCGAGGTCATCATGGCCGCGCCGGCGTCCGCGGTGCCGCTGGCCGAGAAGAACTCCTCCATGGCCCGGTACCGGCCGCCGGGGTTGACGCGTTGCGCGGGCCGCAGGGGGTCGGCGCCGAGCAGGACGAGGCCGAGCCCACGGCGGCGGAACGCGTCGACCAGGACTCGCCGATCGGCACTCATCGCGTCGATGGCGGCCGGCGCGTCGGGCAGCGGTGGGCCGGACAGCTCGACGGCGCCGCCCGGCTCGACGGTGATGGCGCTGCCGCCGGGCAGTGCGGGCACGGTGGCGATGACGTCGCTCAGTTCCTGCCAGCCGGGACGCCGCATCGGATCGGCGATGTCGAAGCAGTGCGCCTCGATCTCCAGTCCGACGGTGCCCACCGGGCCGTCGCGCAGGGAATCGCCCCCGATGTAGAGGGCGGCCCCGTAGGCGTCGGTGAACTCGGCGCCGATGCGTGGTGTTCGTGGTCCGGGCACGTCGGCCTCGGCGGTGGTCATGAAACCATCCCCTCTGCGAAGCGCGGACTGCTCGGCTTCGCCGTCGCCATGCCCACCATCTTGGACAACGACACCGACAGAGTCGCGTGAATTCCCGTGTGCGTTGGGCGTGAATTCACGTACTTCGGTGGCCGCTTTTCGCTTGTAGCAGAACGTTCTCCCGCAGCCGGGTCTGTACGAAGCACCGCCGGTCGGTGCCCGCCTCCTGCTTCACCCACGCGGCGTCGTTGCCGGTGGGCGGGCCGCCCGAGTACGACCAGACCTGCGTCCGGAAGTCCGCCAGGTGCATGGCGGTGGTCTGGCCGTCGCACCCGCGGGTGCGATCGGTGACGCGTGCGAACGCACGAGCCGCCGCGTCGTTGGTGGCGTAGACCCCGACCGCCTGCTTGACGAGATTCGTGTCGTCGTCGGCTGCCCGCTGTGCGACCGCGCCGTTGAAGGAGGCGAGGTCGGGGTCGGCGTAGACGTCAGGCAGCCCGATGTCGGCCCAGTCGTTGCACTGCGGCGCGTCGACGTAGAAGGCCTGCACGGGTGCGGCGAACGTGGACTCCCACGTCATCCTCGCGCCGACGATGTTGCCAACCGACCCCTTGCCCATCACGGCGTAGTTGACGACGCCCGGATCCGACGGGCGGGC
>JAQSXQ010000012.1 GCA_029256565.1 Mycobacterium sp. | reverse complement strand
ATGGTTCCCACCGATTCGGGGTCGACCGCTGGTACGAGCCGCGACCGTATCGTGGCACGCGCCTGAGCGCCGGTCATCGTATGCACCGGGGGGAACCCCGCGTCGAGGGCGGTGATCAGTTCGGCGATCTGAGGGTCGAGGTTCATGCGTACTGCGCGACCGCCACCGGGCGGTTCATGCGCTTGGCCTGCAGTGTTGGCACCACGCACTGCGGTCCGCCTTCGACGTTGCGCCAGATCGCCATGGCCGTCATCCGCACCGGTGCGGCCAGGCGCTGGTCGAACGTCATCCGACCCATCGGTCCGCACACCGACAGCGCTGCGACGGCTTCACCGGGTCCGCCGATTGGCGCTGCCACGCAGCCGAACCCGGCCAACGACTCCTCGCGGTCGAAGGCCACGCCGTGTCCACGGACCTTCGCCAATTCGGTGGCCCACTGGGTGCGTGAGGCGATCGAGTAGCGCGTCTTGCGGGCGGTCAGGTCGACGTGGTCGGGAGTTTGGCCGTAGGCCAGGATGGCCTTGCCGACTGCGGCGCAGTGGGCGGGCTGCCGGCTGCCGACGCGGGTGGGAATCGCTGCGGCCATCCGATCGCCGACCTTGTCGAGGTACACCACGTCAGTGCCGTCGAGGATCGCCAGATGCACGACCAGTCCGGTGCTCTGGTGCAAGTCGGCAAGCAGTGGCGCGGCTGCCTTGTGCAGGCGGTCCTGGTGTACCGCAAGCGATCCCAGTTCGACTAGCCGCATGCCCAGTTCGTAGTCGCGTCCGTTGCGGCGCAGCCAGCGCAGTTGGACGAGTCGGTCGAGCATCCGGTGCGCCGAGCTGCGCGGAAGGCCGGTCCTGCGGACCACCTGGGCCAGGGTCAGTCGGCCGGGGCCGTCGAAGGCGTCGAGGACCAGCGACACCCTGTCGATGACGGCGCTGGGTGTGCTGGGTTCGACGGTCGGCGACGGTGACGGCATGAGACCTCCATGGGCTGTGACGTGAGCTACATATACCTAGTAGGTATATGACTGTTTGTAGCATAGCGATGTGGTCGCTGTCACGTCACCGGACGAACGAAGCCGCTCGACACAACGAGGTGTCGAGCGGCTGTCGAGTTGGGGTGGCGATCAGCTCGAGGCGGCGGCGCCTCCGGCGCGACGGCCGTAGAAGCTGCCGTCTCCGAGCGACACCCCGCTGGCGTACCCCCACGCTGCCAGGCCCGCGGAGCATCGACCCGCCGCGAACAGACCGGGGATCGGGTGTCCGCTGACGTGCAACACCTCGCCCTGGAGCGTGGTGTGCAGACCGCCGAGGGTGAATCCGCCAGTCGACTCCCGCAGATCAATGGCGGCCACCGGCGAACCGAGTGGCCGCAGCCACCGACTCTTCTTGTGCAGCAACGGATCTTCGCCTTGCACCGCGCCGTCGTTGTAGGCAGCAATGGTCGCCTGCAGGGACCCGGTGGGCAATCCCATCTCGGCCTCCAGCTCTGCAACCGTCTCGCACACCCAGGTGGGTGGGCGCATCATCAGCTGCGGCGACGGCGACGCCAGGGCGTCGCGCTGGGCATCGTCGTCGAGGATCAGGTAGGCGGTGTTGTTCTGGTGATAGAGGGTCAGCTGCCCGGCGCGGCCGGGATAGGTGTCCTCGGCGACGAAACGCTGACCACGCTCGTTGACCAGCACACCGCGCGCGAGCTGTTGCGGATCGATGAACAGCGCGACCTCGGTGGCGTCCATGTGTGCCAGATCCGCGCCCAGGGCCTGGGCCATCCGGATGGCCTGCCCGTCGTGCTGTTCGATGGACGCCGCGGGCCGGCCGGCGATGCGCGGCGCGTACCGGGCCACCATCGCGTCGTTGTAGGCGAAGCTCCCGGTGGCCAGCACGACTCCACGTCGCGCCCGGACGTCGATGGTGGCACCGAAGCGTCGGCATCTGATGCCCACCACCCGGCCGTCGGACCCCACGATCAGGGTTTGCACCCGCACGTCGTAGAGCGCGCGCGTCCCAGCGGCGGCTGCGGTCTCGACCAGGCCCTTCATCATGATGAACCCGGCGCTGGATTCGCCCTGCTTCTTGTTCTGCATTCGCGGCACGTGGCCCCGCGGGGCCGGACTGGCGATGGTGTTGAACGGGTAGGAATTCTCTCCACCGCTGTACATCAGTCCCTGGTCGCCCATCGGCTCCCAGCCGGGCTCGTCGAAGAACTCCGCCTTGAACGGAATTCCGCAGCCGACCAACCAGTCGAAGTGCGCCACGCTGCCCGCGCAGTAATCGGTGATCCGTTGCTCGTCGGCGCCGGGGCCCATCGCGGCATTGAGAAACGACGCCATCGCGTCGACGGAATCCGTGAAGCCGCATGCGGTTTGGAGTGCGGTCCCAGCGCCGAGGTAGATGAAACCACCGGCCATCGACGCAGCACCACCCCACGAGCCGCTGCGTTCCAGAACCAGGACTTCGGCGCCGGCGCGCGCGGCCTCCACCGCCGCTGCTGCGCCGGCGACGCCATACCCGGCGATCACGACGTCGGCTTCCTCATCCCACGTGGTGATCGTGGCCGCGTCGACGGGTGCCACTTCGACGGGGGCCGTCACGGGCGCATGGCGGCGGGAAGGTCGGACACCCACTGGTGTCCCCAGTAGCTGTCCGCCGTGATCTCCTCGGCGCTGTAGTCGGATTCGTCGACGCGCATGCCCTCGGTGCCGAATTCGACGTCCCAGTCGCCGGGGGCACGTACGTAGAACGACACCATCTTGTCGTTGGTGTGCCGACCCAGCGTCGAGGACAGTTGGAATCCCTCGGCGTTGACTCGATCGAGGGCCTGGCCCACTGCGTCGAGGGTGTCGACCTCCACCATCAGATGTATCAAGCCTGGATCGCGCAGATTCTGGGAGGGACAGATCGCCAGGCTGTGGTGGCGCTGATTGACGCCCAAGAAGCGCACGCGCACCGGGCCGAACTCCGGGGGCACCGGGACCCGGAACGCGCCGCGTGACCGGAAACCCAGGACCTCGGTGTAGAACTCGAAGAGTCCGTCGACGTCCAACGCGGGCAATACGACGTGACCCAGACCCTGCTCGCCGGTCAGGAACTTCGCACCGAACGGCGTGATGACGGGACTGTGGTCGAGCACCGCGCCGTGGAACACTTCGAGCGACGTGCCGGCAGGGTCCTCGAAGGCGATGACCTCCTCGGCGCGCCGAGCATCGGCCTCTGCCAAGGAAAGCTGCTTGAACGGCGTCCCAACCGAATCCAAGGCCGCCATCACCCGTTCCAGGTCGGCGTGGTCACGCACCTCCCAACCCACCGTGACGACCTTGTCGACGTCGCCGGGGACGATCACGATGCGAGCCGCACGTTCGTCCATCCGCAGATACAGCGCGTCGGGGTCGGGCCCGGTGCCCTGGGCGAACCCGAGCACCGCGAAGGCGAAGTGCCGCCAGCGGGGGACGTCGGTGGCCGCAACGGTGACGTAGCCCAAACCCCTGATCAGATTCATCGACGTCCTCGTCAGATCATCGCCCGCAGCGGACCCTGCGGATCGACGCCCAACGAACTCAGCGCCGAAGCGTGATACACGGTGCCGGGGACGTGAATGGCATGCGCCTGGCCGACGTGTACGTCGCGCCAATATCGTTGCAGCGGCTTGTCCATGCGAGCGGCATTGCCCCCGCAACGGGCGAAGATCTCGTCCACGGCGGACACCGCACGCCATACCGCCCGTACCTGAGTGCGTCGGCCCGCGGCACGGTCTTCGAAGGACACCTCCTGGCCGGCGTCGACCATGTCGTAGACGCGGTCGGCGTTGGTCAAGAGTTCTTGGCGGGCGGCGTTGATGTCGGCGGCAGCCTCACCGATCGCGTACATGACGTAGGGGTCGTCCTTGATCGCGACGCCGCTGGAGTTCACCCGCTGACGCTGGTAGTCCAGCGCTGCGGCCAGCGCGCCTTCGGCGATGCCGATGGTCGCCGAGCTGATGCCCAGGGGGAACATCGTCGACCACGGCATGAGGTACAGCGTCTCGGTCATCCCGGCATCGCGCTGGGCGCTGCCGTCCATTACCTTCATCGCGTCCATCGTGCGGTAGGACGGGACGAACGCATCGGAGACGATGACGTCCTTGGAGCCGGTACCACGCAGGCCCACGACGTTCCACGAGTCCTCGACGATCTCGTAGTCCTTGCGGGGCAGAATCATGTGCAACATCTGCGGCGGCATCAAAGGCCTGCCGTCGTCACCGCCGATCATTGCACCGAGGAAGATCCAGTCGCAGTGGTCGGTCCCCGAGCTGAACTGCCACCGTCCGTTGAAGACGTACCCGCCATCGACGGGCGTGGCGACACCCTGCGGCGCGTAGGGGGAGGCGACCCAGGTGTCGACGTCGTCGGCCCAGATTTCGGCGGCCACTCGAGGATCGGCGTAGGCCAGCTGATAGGGATGAACACCCACCACGCCGTTGATCCAACCGGCGGCCGGATCCAATGCCGCCGTGGCCATCACGGTCTCCGCGAACTCGCGGGGGTGAACCTGCAGGCCGCCATGCTCAGTGGACTGCAGCAGGCGGATGTTGCCCGCGGACTTCATCAGCTTGACGGTCTCGTCGGTGAGCTGACCGATCTTCTCGGACTCCACGGCCTGGGTGCGCATCTGATCGGCGACCTGGTGCAGCCGGTCCATTACCCGCTCGGTCATGATGTGCTCCTGTCGTCGGTGGTTCGCTTGATGGTGTACCGCTCCGCCGCCGCGAGCGGCGATCCTTCCCGGTCAGCGGAAGACCTCCCGCCTCGAGAACATGCCGACTCAAAACTCGACGTGCAGATCGTCGGACACGGGGGTGGCCTGACACCCCAAGATCAGACCCTCGGCAAGGTCGCCGGGTTCGAGGATGTCGCAGTGGGCCATGTCGACCTCGCCCCGAATGACGGTGGCCGCGCAGGACCCGCACTGACCTTCCCGGCAGGAGTACGGGACGTCGATGCCCGCACCGAGCAGGACGTCGACCAACGTCGCCGCCCGCGGCCACGCCAGCTGATGACTGGCACCGTCGAGATCCACCCGAACGGTAGCGGCGTCACCGCAGCCCGCATCGGCTGCGGACGCGACCGTGGCCTCGGCGAACGGGTCACCGGTCAACGACGCAAACACCTCGAGATGGATTCGCTCTCGCGGCACGCCGGCCTCCAGCAGGGTGTCCTTGACGACCGCCATGAATGGCGCAGGCCCGCACACGAAGGACTCGAAGTTCTCCGAGCCAGCGAACACCGTGGATACGAAGCCGGCCATCTGCGCACGGGTGGGAAGGCCCTGCACAGACTCCAGCCAGTGCAGGACGGTGAGTCGGCCGGCGAAACGTGCGGCGAGGTCACGCAACTCGGCGGCGAAGATGACCGAGGCTTCGTCGCGATTCGCGTAACACAACACCACCCTGCCGGTCCCTGCTGCCAGCACCGACTTGAGGATCGACATCACCGGGGTGATGCCGCTGCCGGCCGCCCAGAGCAAGAAGTCAGCGTCCAGACTGTCGGGCGTGAATACTCCCGCCGGCGGTAGGACGACCATCTGATCGCCTTCGGAGACGTTGTCGCACAGCCAGTTCGATCCGTATCCCCCCGTGGTGCGTTTGACCGTCACCTTCGGTGCAGGGTCGGTGTGCGGGGAGCTGGCCAGCGAGTAGCAGCGCGCGACTGATCCGGTCGTCTCGCTGGGCACCCGCAGCGTCAAGAATTGTCCTGGTCGGTAGGCAAACCAATCCTGGTGATCCCCGGGAATCGTGAACACCAACGAGCGGGCGTCGGGGCCCTCGTCGATGACCTCGGCCACCGTCAGCAGAACCCCACGCCCCGTGTCGACCATCTGCTCATCGCCGTCGACGTCGGTCATGGGCAGGAGTCTGGTTGGCGAGAAGCCGCCCGCCAACCCCGCCGGTCCGATGGCCGGGACGTGGCGCCGCGGTGTCCGGTCACCGGGAAGCAGGCGAACCGTTCGGCGCGGACGACTTACCGTACGGAGGGTGACCAGCTCTACGAAGACCTGCGTGGACGTCGTGGTGGTAGGCGCCGGGTTCGCCGGTCTCTATGCCCTACACAAGTTCCGGTCGGAGGGTTTGTCGGTGCGCGTCTTCGAGGCGGCGCCTGACGTAGGCGGCACGTGGTACTACAACCGGTACCCGGGCGCACGGTGTGACGTGGAGAGCGTCGACTACTGCTACTCGTTCTCCGAGGAGCTACAGCAGCAGTGGACGTGGACCGAGAAGTACGCCACGCAAGGCGAGATCCTCCGTTACATCAACTGGGTGGCCGACGAACTCGATCTACGTGGTGCCGTCACCTTCGATACCCGGGTGAACAGCGCCGTTCTCGACGAACGGACCCTCCGGTGGACGGTCACCACTGATGGTGGGGAAGTCGTGCGGGCCCGCTTCGTCGTCATGGCGACCGGGCCCTTGTCGGCCGCGATGACGCCGGACTTCCCAGGATTGGAAACCTTTGACGGGCCGGTGTATCACACCGCGCACTGGCCGCATGAACCCGTCGACTTCACCGACGAGCGCGTCGCCGTGATCGGCACAGGCTCCTCGGGTATCCAGTCGATCCCGATCATTGCCGAACAAGCCAAGCAGCTCTACGTCTTTCAACGCACCCCAAACTACAGCGTGCCCGCCGGCAATCGGCCCCTCACCGTCGACGAGGTCGCCGAGATCAAGGCCACCTATCCGCAGCGGCGGCAGATGTCGTGGCGCAGCGGCGGCGGATCGCCGCACGTCGCTCACCCCAAGAAGACCCTGGAAGCCACCCCCGACGAGCGCCGGGCGGCCTTCGAGAATCGCTGGCAGCTGGGTGGGGTCCTCTTCTCCAAGACCTTCAGCGATCAGATGATCTCGATGCAAGCCAACGAGGAAGCCCGAAAGTTCTACGAGGCGAAGATTCGCGCGGTCATCGACGATGCAGATGTCGCCGATCTGCTGATCCCCGACGATCATCCCATCGGCACGAAGCGAATCTGCACGGACACCAACTACTTCGAGACGTTCAACCGGTCCAATGTCACGTTGGTCAGCGTCCGCAGGACGCCGATCGAATCAATCGATGAAACCGGGATCACCACCACCGACGCTCACTACGACATCGACGCGCTGGTCTTGGCTACTGGGTTCGACGCAATGACCGGCACCCTGGCCAAGATCGACATCGCAGGTCGCGGCGGACACCGCCTCGTCGATGATTGGGCCAGTGGGCCACGCACCTACCTAGGCCTGGGCACCGACGGCTTCCCCAACCTCTTCTTCGTTTCCGGACCCGGAGCGCCAGCGGTGTTGGCGAACATGGTGCTGCACGCAGAAGCACACGTGAACTGGATCGCCGAGGCCATCGGATACCTCGATCAGCACGGCTACGAGGCGATCGAACCCAGCCCCGACGCGGTGGAGGCCTGGATTGCGGAATGCGCGCAACGCGCGGACGCGACGTTGTTCACGAAAGCCAACTCCTGGTACATGGGCGCGAACGTCCCGGGCAAGCCCCGAACATTCATGCTCTTCATCGGCGGTTTCGGTGTGTACCTGGACATCTGCCGCGACGTGGCAGACGCCGGATACAAGGGATTCGACCTGCACAAGGCGCCCTAGGAATGGGTACGTACGCCGTCACCGGCTCGGCCTCGGGAATGGGTCGGGCGGTCGCCGAGAAGTTACGCGCGGCGGGGCACACGGTGATCGGCGTCGATCTACATGACGCGCAGGTCGCCGCAGACCTGTCCACGGCACATGGTCGTAGCGACGCGGCAGCCGCCGTACTGGCCACCGCGCGGCATCGCCTCGATGGAGCGGTGCTCGCCGCCGGGGTGGGCCCTACGCCCGGCCCAGACCGGCCCCGGCTCATCCTGGAAACCAACTACCGCGGCGTCGTGGACCTCCTCACGGCATGGCAGCCGGCCCTGGCGGCAGCAGACAAGGCCAAAGTGGTGGTGGTGTCCAGCAATTCGACGACCACCATCCCGATGGTGCCCCGCCGGGCGGTGCGGGCGGTGCTCGCAGGTGATCTCGAGCGCGCGATCCGGGCGGTGACGGTGTTTCGCCGTGCCGCGCCGGCGATGGCCTACGCGACCTCCAAGATCGCGTTGAGTCGCTGGGTACGCCGGCACGCCGTCACCGACCAGTGGGCCGGGCGCGGCATCAGACTCAATGCGCTGGCCCCCGGCGCGGTCATGACACCGCTGCTACAGCGCCAACTAGTCACCCCCAGTGAGGCCGACGCGATTCACCGATTCCCCATTCCGGTCGGAGGGTTCGGCGATCCCGGGCAGGTGGCTGACTGGATGACGTTCATGCTGTCGGACGCCGCAGACTTCATGTGCGGCAGCATCGTATTCCTCGACGGTGGGTCCGATGCCTACTTCCGCGCCGACCACTGGCCGTCGCCGCTGACGATTGCGGGTGTGCCGCGGTACCTTCTGCGTAGCAGACGATTTCGCGACTGCGGTTAACGGTTCAAGAAGGCCAGCACCGTGCGCTCGAAGGCGTTTTTGGCTTCGATCATGGCCCAGTGTCCGCAGTTGGGGAAGACGTGCAGCTCGGCATTGGCGATGGTGCGCATCGGGATCAGCGCCATGTCCAGGGGGCTGACCCGGTCGTCGCGGCCCCAGGTCAACAGGGTAGGCGCCTGCACTCGATGCATCTGGGCCCACGGCATCGGGGTGTCGGCGGCCTTCATCATGTCCATCATGGCCGCGAACGCCGCCTTGCCGTACATTCGGCGTGCCGCGGCCAACGTGTCCGGATCGGTCGCCAGCAACCAGCGTTCCTCGATCAGCTCGTCGGTTACCAGTGACTGGTCGTAGACCATGGAGCGGAGCCAGTCGACCAGCCGCTGCCGGGTGGGGTCCTCGGTGAATTCCTGCAGCAGCCGGATGCCTTCACTAGGGCCTGGACTGAACAGGTTGGTGCCGATGCCGCCGATGGTGACGAGCCGACCGACTCGCTGCCGGTGGTGGATGGCGGTGTTGATGCCGACTCCACCGCCCATCGAGTTGCCGACGATGTCGACTCGCTCCACGCCGAGTGCGTCGAGGAACGGCGCTACGACGCCCTGAGCAGTCACCATCGGGTGTCCGCCTACGTCCTCGCTGACACCGAACCCGGGGAACTCCAGGATCAGGCAGCGGAAGTGTTCGGCGAACGCGGGAAGAATCCCGCGAAAGTTCCGCCACCCCGTCACACCGGGTCCGGATCCGTGCAGAAGCAGCAGCGGCGGGCCATCTCCGACGTCGTAGTACCGCAAAGTCCCTGCGGCGGTGCCGAGTTCGCGAAGCTCCGCATCGGCGGCGCTGCTAGGTGGTGGTGGGGGAGCGCCGGACATCGAACCTCCGTAGACGAGAACGCGGTCGGTCATAGGTTGCCCTACCCGCCGTCGTCGGCGGGGTCGGGTCCCAGTGAGCGGCCCACGGGCGGGACCACCGGCCGCCCGTTGCGGCGGTCTCCCGGTAAGCGGGACGGCTTCTGTGCGCTAGCTCACTGCGGTGTCACTGTTGCCGTCCGAGACACATCGCCGCGCGCACTGCACGCCGGCCGGGAAGGAACGTGACAATGATCCGCAGGGCCGTCGACGCTCCGATGAGGGCAGTCGGTGGACTCTTCGCGATGTCGGTGGATGCCGCGAAGTTCGCCTTCGTGCGCCCCTTCCAGTGGCGCGAGCTACTCGACCAGTCCTGGTTCGTGGCTCGGGTGTCGTTGGCGCCGACGTTGCTGGTGGCGATTCCCTTCACCGTCCTGGTCAGCTTCACACTCAACATCTTGTTGCGCGAACTCGGCGCAGCCGATCTCTCCGGCGCGGGCGCCGCCTTTGGCGCAGTGACCCAGGTCGGTCCGCTGGTGACGGTGCTCATCGTGGCTGGTGCAGGCGCCACGGCAATGTGCGCCGATCTGGGATCGCGCACCATCCGCGAGGAGATCGATGCGATGGAGGTCCTGGGAATCAACCCAATTCAGCGCCTGGTGACGCCGCGGATGCTTGCTTCGGGCCTGGTCGCGTTCCTGTTGAACGGGCTCGTCTGCATCATCGGCATCATGGGCGGATTCTTCTTCTCGGTCCTGGTTCAGGCCGTCAATCCGGGTGCGTTCGCCGCAGGAATCACGCTGCTCACGGGAGTACCCGAACTCATCATCTCCTGTGTGAAGGCCACGCTGTTCGGGTTGATCGCCGGGCTGGTCGCCTGCTATCGCGGCCTCACGATCACCGGTGGCGGGGCGAAAGCCGTTGGCAATGCCGTCAACGAGACAGTGGTCTTCGCGTTCATGGCGCTGTTCGTCGTCAACGTCGTCGTCACCGCCGTCGGCATTCAGATGACCTCCGCATGACTGCCACTACGACGCTGCGGACGACCTACCCGCGACTGGCACGAACCGCCGGACGACCGGTCTCGGCGCTGGGTGCCCTGGGCGATCACATCGTGTTCTACGGCCGGTCGCTGGCCGCCACCCCGTTCGCAGCCCGTCGCTACCGCCGCGAGGTGATCCGGCTGATCGCCGAGATCTCCATGGGGGCAGGCACGCTCGCGATGATCGGCGGCACCGTGGTGATCGTCGGCTTCCTGACCCTGGCCACCGGCGGTGTGCTTGCCGTGCAGGGATACAGCTCGCTGGGCGACATCGGCATCGAGGCGCTGACTGGTTTCCTCGCCGCATTCATCAACGTCCGGATCTCGGCGCCGATCGTCGCCGGCATCGGATTGGCTGCAACCTTCGGCGCCGGCGTCACCGCACAACTCGGGGCGATGCGCATCAACGAAGAGATCGACGCGCTGGAAACGATGGGCATCCACCCCATCGAATACTTGGTGAGCACTCGGATCGTGGCCGGGATGATCGCGATCACGCCGCTGTACTCGATTGCGGTGATCCTGTCGTTCCTCGCCAGTCGATTCACCACGGTGGTGCTACTGGGACAGTCCGGCGGCTTGTACAACCACTACTTCACCACCTTCCTCAACCCCATCGACCTGCTGTGGTCATTCCTGCAGGCGGTCCTGATGGCGCTGGCGATCCTGTTCATCCACACCTATTACGGATACTTCGCCACTGGTGGCCCGTCGGGCGTGGGTGTCGCCGTGGGTACCGCGGTGCGCACGTCGCTGATCGTCGTGGTGTCGGTGACGCTTCTGATCTCGCTGGCCGTGTACGGCGCCAACGGCAACTTCAACCTGTCGGGCTAGGGGAGTACTCACGATGCCGCACAACGCCGTTCGCCCCCTGGTGGGCTTGACCACCGTCGTGGTGATCTTCGCGATCGTCGCCGGCGCGGTGGTCCTGTTCCGTGGTGACGCCACGAGGACCGTTCCGCTGACCGTCCTGTCGCCGCGCGCCGGCCTCGTGATGGGACCCGATGCAAAGGTCAAGCTGCACGGCGCTCAGGTCGGAACCGTCGACCGCATCGACTGGTTGCCCGACGGTCAGGCGGCCATCCACTTGGCGATGGACCCCTCGGCCATGTCCCTCATTCCCGCCAACGCGCTCGTCGACATAGCCTCGACCACGGTGTTCGGGTCGAAGTTCGTGCAACTCGTGCCTCCAGAGGAGCCCTCGCCACAATCGATGGCCCCCGGCCAGGTACTCGATGCCAAGAACGTCACCGTCGAAGTCAACACACTGTTCCAGCAACTGGTCGCGGTGCTCTCGCAGATCGAACCAGACAAGCTGAATGAAACCCTTGGTGCACTCGCTCAATCGTTGAATGGCCGTGGTCGAGAGTTCGGCCAAACCCTGGTCGACTTGGACGAGCTCCTGGCGAAACTCGATCCCAGTCTGACCAACCTCAGCCACGACATTGCCGTCGCACCGGCGGTGATCAACGCCTACGCCGACGCGGCGCCCGATCTGATGGGTTTGGTCGCGAACGCCACGCGCATCAGTGACACCGTCGTCGAACGCGGGGATGACTTGGACCGGTTGCTGGTCAGTGCGATCGGGCTCGCTGATGTCGGCAACGAGGTGCTATCGACCAACGGTGCGCCCCTGACCGAGTCCCTGGACCTGCTACTGCCCACCACCGCCTTGACCAACCAGTACAGCCCAGCACTCAACTGCGCACTGGCCGGCCTGGAGCCGTTGGCCACCGGTCCACCCCAACCGCTGCCCGGGGTCATGCTCCTCGACTCGTTCCTGCTGGGCACCGAACGCTACCGCTACCCCGGAAACCTGCCCAAGGTCGCGGCAAGGGGCGGCCCCCAGTGCATGGACATGCCGAACGTCGGATTCGGGAAGCGGCCCCCGTTCGTGGTGACCGACATCGACGCGAACCCCGCGCAATACGGCAACCAGGGCATTCTGCTCAACTCGAACGCCCTCAAGGAAGCTCTGTTCGGCCCATTGGACGGCCCGGCGCGCAACACCCCGCAGATCGGTCAGCCCGGATGACGTCAGCGCGGGTCACCGCCGTGAAGTTCGCGGTGTTCGGAATCGTCATGGTGTCGTTGACCGCGATGCTGTTCGTCATTCTCGGTCAGTACCGGACCGGGTCGACGAACACCTACACCGCGGTGTTCACCGACGCCTCGAGCCTCAAGAGCGGTGACTCCGTGCGCATCGCAGGCATCCGGGTCGGCACCGTGCACGACGTGACGCTGCAACGGGACAACTCGGTGCAGGTGGCGTTCGACGCCGACCGCGACGTCGTGTTGACTACCTCCACGAAGGTCGCCGTGCGCTACCTCGACCTCGTCGGCAACCGCTACCTCGACTTGCTCGACAGTCCCGGCTCCACTCGACTACAACCAGCCGGGTCGTGGATCCCGGTTGAACGCACCGAACCCGCGCTGGACCTGGACCTGTTATTGGGTGGCCTCAAACCCGTTCTGCAGGGGTTGAATTCGCAGAACGTCAACGCGCTGACCAACTCACTGATCCAGATACTGCAGGGCCAAGGTGGCACCGTGGAATCGCTGCTCACGCAGACGTCGTCGTTCACCAACGCCCTGGCGGACAACGGACAGACCGTTCAGCAGATGATCGACGACCTGCAGCAGGTGATGGCCACCGTCGCCAAGGACGGCGACCAGTTCGCCGGCGCGGTGGACCGCCTCGAACGACTCATCACCGAACTGTCCCGCGAGCGCGATCCGATCGGGGAGGCCATCACCGCCCTCGACACCGGCACGGCGTCGATCGCCGACCTGCTCACCCAGGCGCGGCCGCCGCTGGCCGGAACCGTCGATCAGCTCACCCGGATGGCGCCGCTGTTGGCCAACGACGACGACAAGGCGCGCCTGGACCTCGCCCTCCAGAAGGCGCCGGGCAACTACCGCAAGCTGGTGCGGCTGGGCTCCTACGGAGCGTTCATCAACCAGTACCTGTGCGGCATGAACGTTCGCGTCTCCGACCTGCAGGGGCGCACCGCGTACTTCCCATGGATCATGCAAAACACCGGCCGATGCGGGGAACCCTGATGCTCAAGTACGCCGGCGCACGCCTGGCCCGAACCGGATTCATCGGCGTCGTCCTGATCGTTCTCGTCATCGCGGTCGGCCTGCAACCGCAGCAGCTCATCTCCTGGGCCACGTCGCGGCACTACCACGCACTGTTCGCCGAAGCCGGCGGCCTGACCCCGGGAAACGACGTCAAGGTCTCCGGCGTCACGATGGGCACGGTCACCGACGTCACGCTCGACCGCGGAAAGGCGCTGGTCGACTTCAGCCTGAACAGCTCAGTGCGGCTCGGCACCGACACCACCGCGCACATCAGGACCGGCACCGTACTGGGCGCCCGCATGCTCACCCTGGAGCCGGCCGGTCGAGAATCCATGCAGACGGCCGACACGATTCCACTGTCGCGGACCTCGTCGCCATACTCCTTGACCAACGCGGTCAGCGACTTCACCACCAACACCGCAGGTACCGACACCGCCACGCTCACCCAGTCCCTGGACACCCTGTCAGACACCATCGACCGCATGGCCCCGCAGCTCGGGCCGACCTTCGACGGACTGACCCGCATATCGCAAACCCTGAACGGCCGCAACGAATCCCTGGCGGGCTTGCTCAGGAGCGCCGCCGACGTCACCGGAATATTGTCGGACCGCAGCACGCAGGTGAACACGCTGCTGCTCAACGCCAACGACCTACTGGGAGTCCTGAACCAGCGGCGCTACGCCATCGTCACCCTGCTCGCCAATACCTCGGCGCTGTCCCAGCAGCTCTCCGGGCTGGTCGCCGACAACGAGGAGGAACTGGCGCCGACCCTGGAGAAGCTGAACTC
>JAQSXQ010000532.1 GCA_029256565.1 Mycobacterium sp. | reverse complement strand
GCGCTCGGGATGGTCGGCCGCGGCGCGAGCGGCGACCCACCCGCCGAGCGACTCCCCGGACAGGTGCACCCGATCGGCGCCGATCGCGTCGAACACGGCGAGCAGGTGGTCGACGTAGTGCGCGACTTCGAGCGGATGGCCCGGCTTGTCGGTGTATCCGTGGCCCAGCATGTCGATGGACCAGGTGGAGAAGTGCTCGGCGTGCGACTCCAGGTTGCGCACGTAGGCCTCGGCGTGGCCGCCGGACCCGTGCAGCAGCACCAGTGCCGGCTTGTTCCGATCGCCGGCGTGCAGGTACCGCGTGCGAACGCCGCCCGCGTCGAGGAACCCCTGCGAGAACGGGACGCCCTGAAGGTCGCTCCAGACGCTCTCGAACTCCGCCATGTGCTCCCTCTCCCGCGTTCGCTGATGAGAATACCGTTCTCTTGTAGCGCGAGCCATCTGTGCTAATATCGCACAACAATGTGCACTATGTATAGAGCTTCACTCTCGCGATGACGTCTGTCAAGGACGACAAACCCGCCGAGAAGCTCGCGGCCGGCTCGCAGACGCTGGCCAGGGGGCTGTCGGCGCTGCAGGCCGTCGCCAGTTCGCCGTCGGGCATCACCGCCCAGCAGGTCGCCGACCACGTCGGCGTGCACCGGACCATCGCCTACCGGCTGCTCAGCACGCTCACTCAGCAGCGGTTCGTGGTGAAGGGTGAGGACGGGCGCTACCGGCCCGCCGCCACGCTGGCGGTGCTCGGAGCGTCCTTCGACAACAACCTGCGGGCCTTGAGCGTGCCGACGTTGCGCACCCTGGCCGACGATCTCGGCGCATCGGTGTCACTACTGGTCGCCGAGGGCGATCAGCAGGTGGCGATCGCGGTCATCGTGCCAACGCTGGTGTTCTACCAACTGTCGTTCCACGAGGGCAGCCGCTACCCGTTGAACCGCGGCGCCGCGGGCATCGCACTGCTGGCCAGCATGCCGCCCCGCCCCGGCGAGCGGGACCTGGTGCCGCTCACCCGCGAACAGGGCTGGGTGATCACCCACGGCGAGATCGAGCCCGACACCTACGGTTTGGCCGTGCCCGTGCGTCGCCGGCCACCGTCGCCGCCCACGTGCATCAACCTCATCTCCCACCGCAAGGACGTCCTCTTGGAAGGACGCGAATCGGTGATCGCGGCGGCCAAGCAGCTGTCGTCCATCCTCGGCTAGCGAAAGGGCCTGCCCGCGTGACTGACTGGGATCACGAAGTCGACGTCGTCGTACTCGGAAGCGGCGGAGCGGGTTTGACCGCCGCCCTGACCGCCGTGGTCGGAGGGGCGTCTGTCGCCGTGTACGAGAAGGCGGCCACCGTCGGCGGCACCACCGCAGTGTCCGGTGGCATCGTGTGGGTACCCGCGCATCGGCGCTCGCCCACGGGCGAACTGACCGTCGAGGATGCGATGCGCTACCTGGAGGCGCAGTCGCTGGGTGCCATGGACGCCGACCTGGTCGAGACGTTCGTGCGCACCGGCCCCGACATGCTCGACTTCGTCGAGGCGCACAGCGAGTTGCAGTTCGACGTCGCCGAGGGCTTCCCGGACTACAAGCCGGAGCTGCCGGGTGGACGGCCGTCGGGCGGGCGCTCGCACAACGCGCGGCCGTTCGACCTCGACCGCCTCGGCGAGTGGAGTGACCGCATCACGTCGTTCCCCGTCGACTTCAGCAACGTCGGCATCGACGCCGAGACCCGGGCACGCATCCACGCCTCGGTCGACGACGTCGACGGCAACTACTGCGTGGCGGGCACGGCACTGATCGCGGGGCTGCTCAAGGGACTGCTCGACCATGGCGTCGCACCGGTCACCGACGCCCGGGCGGTCGAACTCATCGCGGCCGACGGACGGATCGTCGGAGTCCGAATAACGCATGACGGTAGCGACATTCGGGTGCGAGCGCATCGCGGCGTCGTACTCGGCACCGGCGGCTTCGAATGGGACGAGCGACTGGTCGAGGCCTACCTGCGCGGCCCCATGCACGGACCCGTGTCGCCACCCAACAACACCGGCGACGGCCTTCGGATGGCGATGGCGCACGGCGCCGACCTGGCCAACATGGGTGAGGCGTGGTGGGTGCCGATCGTCCAGATCCCCGGCGACACCATCGACGGGCACCAGCGCAGCCGCAGTGTCCGCCTGGAACGCACCCGACCCAGGAGCATCATCGTCAACCGGGCGGGCAAGCGCTTCCTCAACGAGGCCGGCGAGTACAACTCGATGGCCGGGCCGTTCCATCACCTCGACCCGCGCCACGGCTACCTCAACGACCCGGCGTGGATCGTGTTCGACTCGCTGCACCTGAAGAAGTACGGCTTCCTCGGCGTCGAACCCGATGGCGTCGCGCCCGATTGGTACCGGAAGTCAGCCGACCTCGCCGAGCTGGCCGAGAAGACCGGCATCGACGTCGAGGGTTTGGCACGCACGTTGGACGCATGGAACGCGAACGTCGCCGACGAGCGCGACCCCGACTTCGGCCGCGGATCCAGCGCGTACGACGGCTACTGGGGCGACAACTCGGCGGCCAGCCCCGCTCTGCAGACCCTCGGGCCAATCGACACGGCGCCGTTCTACGCCGTGCCGGTGACCGTCGGGGCGATGGGCACCAAGGGCGGCCCGCGTACCGACGGCGACGCGCGAGTGTTGCACGTGTCGGGCGACCCCATACCGGGGCTGTTCGCGGTCGGCAATGCGATGGCGGGCGTCACGGGCAAGGCCTACGGCGGCGCCGGCGGAACCCTCGGCCCGGCAATGGTGTTCGGCTACCGGGCGGGCCGGGCGCTCACGGCCTGAGGTTCACGCCGAGACGACGGTTGTTGACGCAATTCACGCGTTTCCCATCAACTTCCGTAGTCTCGACGGCAAATCCAAAATCAGCGAACACAGGTGCGACGAGTGGGGAACCAATGACCGAAGGTCAAGACGACGAGGTGCTGTTGTCGATATTGGAATCGGCAGCAGGCACTACCGGTCAGACTACCCCCGGTGGCACTGCCTTCCCATCGGGGAGGTCATTCCATCCGGGATGTTTCGTCAAGTTTGCCGAGAGTTCGAC
>JAQSXQ010000531.1 GCA_029256565.1 Mycobacterium sp. | reverse complement strand
CCGGCGGGTGGGCGGACGAGCATGTCGTGCGCGTCGGCGACCGGACCGCCGTACCGCGCGGTGGTGCACATGACGTTCGCGCTGCCCGCGGGCAACACCGTGGGCTACCTGAACCGCGTGGCAGCCGACCTGGTCGCCGACGGATGGGTCGACTCGGGAGTCGTGGCGGAGTACTTCGGCAAGAAGCTCACCAGGGGTGGTGTCGTCGCCGTCTTCCACCGCAATCCGGAGCGCCTCGACGTCGCCACGATGCGGCTGTCGGGCGAGTGCTCCGTCGACGCCGTCACCACCGAAGGCGTGTGGACCGAGATCGGCGGCCGGCTGCGCGCCGGCTCCTGACCGGCTGGGCCTAGGACCTTGGTCGAGCGGGTGGGCCAACCTCGCCGCCTGCGGCATCACGGCGACGGGCGGCCATGCCTGCCAGTGCCTCGAACACGACGCGATGCGCCGCGTTGACGGTCAGTTCGGCGTGGTCGTAGGCGGGGGCCACCTCCACGACGTCGACACCGGCGACGTCGTGTTCGTAGCAGAGTTGGCGGACCATCCGCAGCAGGTCAACGCTCGTGATGCCGCCCGGCTCGGGGGTGCCGGTCCCTGGCGCGTGGGCGGGGTCGAGGACGTCGATGTCGACGGACAGGTAGAGCTTGTCCGCCTTGGCGAGCGCCTCTCCGACGGCGTCGACCATGACCGGCTTGAAGCCCCGTTCCCAGATCTCCTGCATGGTGTGCCACACCATGCCCTGTTCCTGCATCCACTCGAACGTGTCCTGCGGCGGCCAGTATCCGCGCAACCCGACCTGGACGAAGTGGGTGCCGGGGACGGCACCCGACTCGATGAGCCTGCGCATCGGCGTGCCGTGGCTGGCGAGGTTGCCGTCGATGATGTCGGCGGTGTCGGCGTGCGCGTCGAAGTGCACGATGCCGACGTTTCCGTAGCCGTGCACGTCGGCGACCGCCGTCGCGGAGGGCCACGTGATGGAGTGGTCACCGCCGAGCACGACCGGGATGATTCCGCGCGAGGCGACGGCGTGCACGCGTTCCCGAATGTTGTTGTGCGACACCTCGGTCTGCCCGTGCGGACAGTACGCGTCGCCGTAGTCGACGACCTCGAGCCAGTCGAAGATCTCGAGCCCGAGGTCCATGTGGTAGGTGCCCGGCTCGTACGCCGTGGCCCGAATCGCCCTGGGGCCGAACCGCGCTCCCGGCCGATTCGTCGTGGCGACGTCGAACGGCGCCCCGACGATCGCGACGTCGGGCTGCCACGAGTCGAGCTGTTCGGTCTCGGTGAGGAACGGGCGGTGCCCGAACGTCGCCAGCCCCGAGTACGGCAGGTCCAATTGCTCGGCCATCCCTGGCGGCAGATCGCGCTGCGGGCCGTGCTCGTGCTGGTGGCTCATGAGGTGACCGTACTCCCTGTCGGCAAGCTCTGCGCCGCAACGGATGTCAGCACCGAGCGCAGCTCCGCCGGGACCTGCCGCTTGGTCCAGTCCGTGGTCGACACGACGACGTAGACGGTGCGCCCGGTCACCGCGACGCGCTCGGCCTCGTCGGTGGCACCGCGCCGCCACGCCTCGAAGCCGAGCGTGAGGCTCGTCCTACCGGTCGCCACGCTGGTCACCAGCACCCGTACCGCGTCCCGCCACCGCACCGGTGCCGAATAGTCGAGTTCGGTGTGCACGACCTGAAGGTCGCAGCCTGCCGCGTTCAGTTCGGCGAACGAGATGCCGAGGTGGTCGAAGAACGCCGTGGCGGCTTCGTCGAACCAGGTGAGGTAGTGCCCGTTGAACACCACGCCCTGCTGGTCGATCTCGGCATAACGCGGCACCACTGGGAACGCGAAGGGCTGACTCACGTCCGTCACTGTGCCCGGTGCCGGGACGCCGGGCAACGGTGAGCCGTCACTAGGCTCGTGGGGTCAGCAGTGGCGGATCCATCGCGGAGGACGAGATGCAGCAGGTCACCATCGACGACGTCCGCGCAGCGGCCGACCGGATCCGAGGGTCGGTGTTGCGCACGCCGCTGATCCCGGCGCCGTGGGCCGACGGGGGCGGCGATCAGCGCCTGTGGATCAAACCCGAGAGCCTGCAGTCAATCGGTGCGTTCAAGGTGCGCGGCGCGTTCAACGCCATCGCCTCGCTCGACGACGCGACCCGGGCCAGGGGCGTCGTCGCCTACTCGAGCGGCAATCACGCGCAGGCGGTTGCCTACGCGGCATCGCGCTACGGCATCACGGCGCACATCGTGATGCCGATCGAGACACCCGAGATCAAGGTGGCGGCGACCCGGACGTGGGGCGCCGAGGTGGTGCTCTGCGCCGCAGGGCAGCGCGAGGCCGTCGCCGCCCAGGTGGTCGCCGACACCGGCGGCGTCCTGATCCCGCCGTTCGACCACCCGGACGTCATCGCCGGACAAGGCACGATCGGTCTCGAGATCGTCGAGGACATGCCCGACGTCGACACGGTGATGGTGCCCGTCAGCGGGGGAGGGCTGGCCTCGGGGATCGGCACCGCGCTCAAGGCGTTGCGTCCGGAGGTCAGGGTGATCGGCGTCGAGCCGGAACTCGCCGCGGACACCGCCGAGGGACTGCGCGTCGGCCATCCGGTCGACTGGCCGATCGAGGATCGCAACCGGACGATCGCCGACGGTCTGCGGTCACAACCGTCGGAGCTGACGTTCGCACATCTGCGGCGGGTGCTCGACGACCTGATCACCGTGTCGGAGAACGACATTCGATCCGCCGTGCGCGAACTGGCCTTGCGGGCGCACCTGATCGCCGAGCCCAGTGGCGCGGTGGCGCTGGCGGCCTACCGCGCCGCGGCGCAACCGGGCAAGACGGTCGTGATCCTGTCCGGCGGGAACGTCGAGCCGGCCCTGCTGTCGGAGATCCTGGCGGGCTGACCGGCTACCAGGGGACCACCAGCGGCGACGACACCTCGCAGTCCCGCGCCATCGCGTGTTCCCACGCGTCCTGCTCGGCGGCGGCCTTGAGGAACCGGCGACCGCCGGACCACCCGCACGAGCAGACCGCGACCGAGTGACCCAGGCCCAGTGCGTGGACGAGGACCGTGCCGTGCTCGA
>JAQSXQ010000530.1 GCA_029256565.1 Mycobacterium sp. | reverse complement strand
TCGAGCAGCAGTCGCGGTGCGGTGGCGCCGCGCATCTCGCCGAGACCGGCGTGCACCACCTCGGCGTAGCGGGTCAGCGTCGCGGTGCCGAGCCGCTCGGCCTGGCCGCGCATGCGCTCGAGGACGTCGGCGGGAGCGTCGACAACGCCGCGGGCGGCGGCATCGGGCACGGCCTGCAGGATGATGAGGTCGCGGAATCGCTCGAGCAGGTCGGTGCCGAAGCGCCGCGGGTCGTGCCCCGCGTCGATCACGGCCTCGACCGCTCCGAACAGCGCAGCCGCGTCCCCGGCAGCGAGCGCGTCGACGGCGTCGTCGATCAGCGCCATGTCCGTGGCGCCCAGCAGCGACAGCGCACTCGGGTAGTCGACCCGGTTTCCGTCGGCGCCCGCGAGCAGCTGGTCCAGTACCGACAGGGTGTCGCGGGGTGAGCCGCCGCCCGCCCGGATCACCAGCGGGAACACCGCATCGTCGACGACGACGCCTTCGCGCTCGCAGATCTGCTCGACCAGGCCGCGCATCGTCTTGGGCGCGAGCAGCCGAAACGGGTAGTGGTGGGTGCGCGACCGGATCGTCGTGAGCACCTTCTCGGGCTCGGTGGTCGCGAACACGAAGATGAGGTGTTCCGGCGGCTCCTCGACGATCTTCAGCAGCGCGTTGAACGCCTGAGGCGTGACCATGTGCGCCTCGTCGATGATGAAGATGCGGTAGCGCGACTGCGCGGGGGCGTAGAACGCGCGGTCGCGGAGTTCACGCGCGTCGTCGACGCCGTTGTGGCTGGCCGCGTCGAGTTCGGTGACGTCCAGGTTTCCCGGCCCGTTGGGGGCCAGCGCCACGCACGAGTCGCACACGCCGCAGGGCGTGGGCGTCGGCCCCTGCTCGCAGTTCAGGGAGCGGGCCATGATGCGCGCCGACGACGTCTTGCCGCAGCCTCGCGGACCGGAGAACAGGTAGGCGTGGTTGATGCGCCCGGAGTTCAGCGCATTGGACAGTGGCTCGGTGACGTGTTCCTGCCCCACCACTTCGGCGAAGGAGGAGGGTCGGTACTTCCGGTAGAGAGCCACGGAAGCAGGCTACCGAGAACGGGTGACGAGCCGGAACTTAGTCGCGCGCCAGCAGCGACTCGGTCGCGGCGAGCAGGGCGCACGTCGCAAGGCCGTCGATCGCCTCGCGCAGGTCGGGCAGCGACGGGAACGTCGGCGCGATCCGAATGTTCTTGTCGTCCGGATCCTTTCGGTACGGGAACGAGGCTCCGGCCTCGGTCACCGCGATACCCGCATCCTTGGCGAGCGCCACCGTGCGCTTGGCCGTTCCCTGCCACACGTCGAGGCTGACGAAGTACCCGCCCTTCGGGTCGGTCCAGGAGGCGATCTTCGACTCCCCCAGCCGGTCGGCGAGGATCTCCGCGACGAGCGCGAACTTCGGCGCCAGCAGCTCCTGGTGGCGCTGCATCTGCAGGCGCACGCCGTCGGCGTCCTTGAAGAACCGCAGGTGGCGCAGCTGGTTGACCTTGTCGGGGCCGATCGTCTTCTTCCCCGCGTGCTGCAGGTACCAGGCGATGTTGCCCAGCGAGCCGCCGAAGAAGCTCACCCCCGCGCCCGCGAAGGTGATCTTCGAGGTGGAGGCGAACACCAGCGGCCGGTTCTGGTTGCCTGCGGCCGCAGCCAGGCCCAGCACGTCGACCTGCCGGTCGAAGTCGTGGGTCAGCGTGTGCACGGCGTAGGCGTTGTCCCAGAAGAGGCGGAAATCGGCTGCGGCGGTGCGCATCTGAACCAGGCGGCGCACCTTCTCCCAGGAGTAGGTCGCACCCGTCGGGTTCGCGTACATCGGCACGCACCACATGCCCTTGATGGCGGGGTCCGCCCCGACGAGTTCCTCGATGAGGTCGACGTCGGGGCCGTCCTCGTGCATCGGCACGGGGACCATCTCGATGCCGTAGCTCTCGGTGATCGCGAAGTGCCGGTCGTAACCGGGGGACGGGCACAGGAACTTGATGCCGGTGCCGTCGCGCTGGTCCTCGATCCAGGGCCGGGGCGAGTCGACGCCGCCGTGCAGCAGGGAGAACACGACGACGTCGTGCATCATCTCGAGGCTCGCGTTGTTGCCTGCGATGAGGTTGGGCACCGGGATGCCCAGCAGCTCCCCGAAGATCGCCCGCAGCTCGGGCAGGCCGTGCAGACCGCCGTAGTTGCGGGTGTCGGTGCCGTCACCGTCGCGGAAGTCCTCGCCGGGCAGCGTCAGCAGGGCATTGGACAGGTCCAGCTGCGCGGGCGAGGGCTTGCCCCTGGTGAGGTCGAGGACCAGTTTCTTGGCCTGGAGTTCGGCGTAGTTGCGGCGTTGCAGATCGTGCTGTGCCTGCAGTTCGTCGCGGCCGAGGGATTCAAACGACACGGCGCGCGCCTTTCACCGAAACCACCGGGCCTGCGGCCCTGAAAAGAAGGGGACCCCGCGCACCCGCCAGAGCCCATTGACCCTTGCTGCCTTCCGGCCCTGGGGGAGTTCACAGGATGGACGCCGCGCGGGGTCCGCAGACGAGTGTAGTACCCGGGCGAATCGGGCTCGACGGGTGCAGACGCCGTCGACTGGTGGGAGCGACCGGCGGGGTCGGCTACCATGGCCCGCGGAGGATTCGCCTAGTGGCCTATGGCGCTCGCCTGGAACGCGGGTTGGGTTAATAGCCCTCAGGGGTTCAAATCCCCTATCCTCCGCACTCGGATTCGGGGTGCGATCGGCGGACTCGCCGGTCGCACTCCGGGTACCGAAGGACACCTGACTCGAGGAGGAGCATGCGGCGCTGGATCGCGATCCTGTGGCACGCATCGTTCCTCGTCCTTGCAGGTGGGTTGTACTTCTTCTTCGTTCTGCCCCGCTGGTACGAGCTGACCGGCGAGTGGAACTCCACGCTCGGCACGGCGATGCGGATCCTGTGCGCCGTGTTGATCGGTCTTGCCGCGCTGCCGGTGGTGTTCACGTGGCTGCGGTCCCGCAAGCCCGAGTACGGCACCCCGCAGCTGGCCCTGACCCTGCGCGTCGGGTCGATCGCACTGCACGTGCTCGCCGCACTGCTCATCGCCGGCGCCGC
>JAQSXQ010000529.1 GCA_029256565.1 Mycobacterium sp. | reverse complement strand
GTCGACGAGGTCACCACCGACGAGCCGGCCGTCGTCATACCCGGTGTCAACGGGGCACCGTTGAACAAGCCGTCGACCAGCCCGACGTCCGGGTCGGGAGGCCGCGCTCCGTTCACGCCGTTCAAGCCGTTCACCGACGCCATCAGCAATGGGATCGGCGCACTGACCGGAAACCGCTTCGCAGCACCCGGTGGCGCCGGGTCGCCCGGCGGTGCCGATGCCGGCGGCGCGACCGGTGCGGGTTCGGAGTCCGGCCAGGACGCGGGATCCGACGAGAACTAGGGCAAACGAAATAGAGGCGCGCCGGCTAGGGCCGGCGCGCCTTTATTTGCACAGCTCGACGATCTTCTGACTGGTCGCCTCGACCTCGCGCAGCCGGTCGACCTGGCCGGCATTGCCGCCATCGGTCCCGGCCAGTGCGTTGATCGTGATGTCCTGCAGCCCCGTCGCCACGGAACGCAGTGAATCAGCGAGTTCGGCCGGAACCGCCGGGCTCAGGCTGTCGACGATGTGCTGGCTGCCGATGGCCATGGCCAGGCGCGCGTTGACGGCGACGAGCGGTGCCGCGTTCGGGTCGGCGCCGGCGCCGGCCTGACTCTGTAGCGCCACCGAGGTGCGCACCCGCGTATAGGCAGCGCACGCGGCATCCTTGGCCTCGGCGACTTGCTGATCGGTCGGGGCTGGCGGAGTGTCGTCGGGCGAGCGCAGCAGCGCCCAGCTCGCGACGCCGAGCGCGACGAGTGAGATCAACACCGGCACTACGACCGCCAAGCGACCCGAGCGCTGCGGCGGCGTCGTGGGCGTGGTGACGCGGGGGACGTCCGCGGTCGGGGTCCGCTGCGGTGGCGGCTGCTCTTCGTCGGGCTTGGCGTGCGTCATCGTCATCGGATGGTAGCCCGCGCCACCACCAGCAATACGAGGATCGTCGGCGCGTCGAAGTGGCGTCGCCGGACGCCCAGCCAGCGCAGGCATGATGGGCCCGTGAACGCAGCCCCGTCGTCGCCGACCACCGGGCGACGCCGTGCCGGTTCGCTCGAGATGCTGTTGCTCGCGCTGCTCGGATTGGCGGTCTCCGCACCATGGCTGAGCGGCGTCGTCGCCGGACATTCCGCGCTGAGCACGGCCGCCACGGTGTTCAGCGGGGTCTTCGTGCAGGCGTTGCCCTTCCTGGTACTCGGCGTCGTCGTGAGCGGTCTCATCGCCACCTTCGTCAGCGCCGAGCGGCTGGCATCCTGGCTGCCACGTCGGCCGGCAGCGGCCGTCGCCGTCGCAGGCATCGGCGGCGCTGCCCTGCCCGGCTGTGAATGCGGCTCGGTCCCGGTCGCGCGCAGGCTGTACGCGCCCGGCCGCACGGGAGCGGCCGCGCTGACGTTCATGCTGTCCGCCCCCGCGATCAACCCCGTGGTGCTGGTCGCGACGGCGGTTGCGTTCCCTGGCAACCCGGAGATGGTGCTGGCCCGCTGCGTGGCGTCGCTGCTGACCGCGGTCGCGATGGGCATGCTGTGGCTGCGCTTCGGCCGGCACGATTGGGTCACGCGCTCGCTGCCCCGCACCGACCGGGCGCCGGGGAGTTCGCGGTGGACCACGTTCTCCGAGGCGGCCCGCCACGACTTCCTGCAGGCGGCGTCGTATCTCGTGGTCGGCGCTGCGGCCGCCGCAACGCTGCGGGTCGTCGTGCCTGCCTGGATGTTCGAACACCTCGCTGGCAACCTGATTCTCGCCGTGCTGACCATGGCGGTGCTCGCCGTCGTGCTGGCGCTGTGCTCGGAGGCCGATGCGTTCGTGGCAGCGAGCCTGACCATGCTGCCGCTGCTGCCGCGGCTGGTGTTCCTGGTCGTCGGTCCCGCCGTGGACGTCAAACTCGCGGCGATGCAGGCGGGCATGTTCGGACGCAGGTTTGCCGTGCGGTTCGGCCCGGCCACGTTCGTCGTGGCGATCGTGATCGCGACGCTGGTCGGCCTCGTGTTCCTGGGGGACGGCCGATGAGCCGGTTCACCCAGAACCTGATCCTGCTGCTGGTCGGCGCCAGCATGGCGGTGATGCTGCTGCGTGGCACCTACGTGCACTACGTGAAGCCTGCGCTGCTGCCGTGGCTCGTGATCGCCACGGTGGTGCTGATCGGACTCGGTCTGGCCGCGGTGGTCCGCGACGTGCGCAACGCCGGCCGACCCGCCGAGCACTCAGACGACGAGCACCCAGCCGACGAACACCATGGCCATCGGCACCGCGGCGGGCTGGTGTGGCTGCTGCTCGTGCCGATCGCGATGGTCGCGTTCATCGTGCCGCCGCCCCTGGATGCCCGCGGCGCGACCGCCGCGCCGCCCGTCACGTCCGCGCCGAAGCCGCGCGACTTTCCGCCGCTGCCCGCCGGACCCGCGCCGACCGTCGCGGTGCCCGAGATCGTGATGCGAGCTGCCGCGGACCCGGCGCGCAGTCTCGACGGACGGACGATCACCGCCACCGGCTTCACGCTGCGCTACCCCGACGGCGTCTACCTGGGCCGCGTGGTCATCGTCTGCTGCGCCGCCGACGCCCAACTGGCGCGGATCCGGTTGTCGGGGCCTGCCGCCGCGACCGCCGCCGCCTTCGGCGAGGAGACGTGGATCGCGGTGGAGGGCGAGGTCGAACCTGCCTCCGCGCAGGCGGCCAACGACTACGTGCCCACGATGAGCGCCGCGACGGTGACGCGCATCGAGAAGCCCGAGAACACCTACGCGTACTGATCTGCGGTGGGCTGCGACCCGTCCGTCGGACCGACCCGGCACGATGGACGCATGACAACCCCCCGTCGCTTCAGTCGCCCGCGTCGCAGCGCTCGCCCGTGACCGCGACGCGCGAACAGGCGCAGACCCTGTTGGAGCAGCTGGCAGGGCCCCAGGCGACACTGCGCGACGACCAGTGGACGGCCATCGAGGCCCTGGTGGTGCACCGCCGCCGCGCGCTGGTGGTGCAGCGCACCGGATGGGGCAAGTCGGCCGTCTACTTCATCGCGGCCAAGCTGCTGCGCGCCGAGGGGCGTGGCCCGACGGTCATCGTGTCCCCGCTGCTCGCGCTGATGCGCAACCAGGTGCAGGCCGCCGC